>JASFKF010000463.1:0-3001 GCA_050118775.1 Syntrophobacterales bacterium | reverse complement strand
AGTGACACTAAGAATCGCCCGTTGGATTTTGCGCTCCATCAACTCCCCCCCTTTTCGCTAGGCACTAGGCACTAGGCAGTAGGGACTAAGCACTTTGGCAATTTGTCCTTCGGACTCCCACCCTTCTGGTGGGTTCCCGGTTTCGGATTGCGGATTTTCCCCGTCTCGCCGTCTCCCCTCGTCGTTACCCTGTGCCTAGTGCGTAGTGCTTAGTGCCTAGTATCTCGTGTCTTAGAGGATGACTGACATCCTCGTCAGGCCGCCTTCTCAAGTAAAAGTCTGGTGAAAACTTCATTGGCCGCCTGCAGAGCCACTGACTCAAGCGGCAGCTCCATGGTGGGCTTGCCTTCCAGATCGAACTCATAGATGAGATCATCCTCAGGAATGGTGCTTACTGAGTTGGGATCGAATGCTTCCGTCTCCTTGGCAACCAATTTTTCCAGCTTGTCCTTGTATTGATTGACCAAAAGGTATTTCCGTCCCACTCTAATGTTGAGTTCGTCCACCAAGTCATAAATCCGGCGAGCTGAAAGAATGCCTCGCCGGCTGGTATCACTCACCACCAGAAGCAAATCAATGTCTTTAGTGGTAAGTCGGCTAAAATGCTCCATCCCCGCCTCATTGTCAACAACCAGGTAGGGGTAGTTGTGCATCAAACGTTCGATGAAGGTGCTAAGCAGGTTATTGGCGGCACAATAACACCCCGGCCCTTCGGGACGGCCCATGACTATGAGGTCGAATCCTTTGGCCTCCACCAGGGCCTGCTCAACCTTCATCTCCATCCACATATCCTTGGTCATCCCCACCGGGACGTCCTTCCTCATCATCTCCCTGGCCTCTCCAAGGGTCTCTTCTACTTTGAGGCCAAGTACCTCATTGAGGTTGGAGTTGGCATCAGCATCCACTGCCAAAATCGGGGTCATTTGGTTCTCTTTCAGAAAGCGCACAAGTAGCCCGGCAAGGGTGGTCTTGCCGGTTCCTCCCTTTCCCGCCAGGGCAATGGTGTATCCCTGTTTTTTCGCCATTTTTCATCCTGAGTAAATCCCTTATGGCTTTTGAAGCCAAAGGGGAGAGCAGATTAATTTAATTTTAAACCAGGTTCCCTTTTGCCGAACTGAAGTTTAAGCTTCGGACTCTTTTTTCTTCGGATGGCATTCGCCACAGGTTACCGGGCCAGACTGCTTTTTATCTTTAGAGACCTGTCGGTGGCAACCTGTACACATTCGATGGTATGCCTGCTGCAAGTTGCGTTTAGTGGGATCCAAATCAGGCTTAAACCTGAAACCCGTCTCATTCTTGTGGCACGAAGAACACTTGATGCCCTCTCCGTCTTCTTCAAGCTCCGTTTCATCCACAATGTTTTCTCCACCTTTAAACCGGTGGTGACAATCGCTGCATTCGATACCCGCATCATCAAAGTGGAGCAGGTGCGGAAAATCAACCGCGGGCCGGCTGCGATTGGTAAATACCGCCTGGTCATCCAACAAAATATCTTCTGGCTGAGCGTCGAGATTGACCGCCCACAAGAGGCTTCCTATACCCAGAATCAACATGCAAACCAGAAAATGTCGCCCTCGCATGGTTGTTCTCCCCCATTAGTGCTACCTCATTGATTATATGGGATGTGGGATGTACGATATCTGATGTGAGCTGCAGCGTTCGTGCTAAGACTCTTTATCCCACATCTCAGATCTCACATCCGCCTTGAAACTATTTTGGCTTTGTCAACACCCGGGCTTGGTGGTCAAAAACCCCTGAAACACTCTACTCCTCGTCCTCGTCTTCGTCTTGGGCTTTGAGTTCTTCCGGAATAATCAAGGCTTCTTCAAACATTTCCTTGAAAGAAAGTACCTTTATACCCAGCTCATACTCTTGGTTTAGATCCCGAAGTTGATCATAACAATTGTGACACGGGGTGATGCAAATGGTCGCCCCGGTGGCCTTAATCTGCTCGGCCTTTACCTTGCCCGACTTCAGCCGACGATCTTTAAAAGCGCCGGCCATTGGGATAAAGCCTCCACCCCCACCGCAACAAAAGTTGTACTCATTGTGGGGCTCCATCTCTACAAAATCCTCGCAGAGGTATTTGACAATCTCCCGAGCATCCCTGGCGCAGCCCCCGTTGCGGCTCACATTACATGGATCCTGGTAAGTGCAGCGTTCATTGGCAAAAACACTCTTGTCCAGCTTGATCCGTCCTTCCCGCAAATAGTCAGCGAAAAGGGTAACGCTGTGCACCACCTCGAATTTGTGATCTCGGCCTAACCAGATGGGTGATTCAAATTTCAGCGACCGCAGGGCATGGCCGCATTCCGTAACCACCACCCGCTTGACTTCTAGCTCCTCTGCCGCATCACGCACCATTTGAGCAATCTTGCTAGCTGCAGCTGCGTCGCCCATAAACATAGCCAGGTTGGTCACATCCCAGCCCTTACTGGACATGGTCCAATCTGCCCCGGCTAAATAGAAAACCATGGCAGCCTGGGAGATGTCCATGGGGTAAAATTTGGGTTCTCTTGCGTTCACCACGTAAAGGAAATCGGCCCCCTTTTTGTCTATGGGAATTGTGGCGCCAGGTAGCTCTTCCTGCAGTTCTTCTTCCATCCACTCCAGCGTATCCACCCACTCCTCTTCGGTTACGGCCATCTGATTGCCCGACTCAAGATGACTCTCAACCGCCGCCAGCAAGTGCTTGGGCACCTTGCCTTGAGAAACGCAAAGACTCCGCGCCATACTTATTATGCTGGCTACATCGATTCCGAAAGGGCAGAACATGGTACAGCGCCTACACATGGTGCACTCACCATAAATTGTCTCAAAAAACTCATCCAGTTTATCTTCATCTAATTGTTTATTTTTTTTAATTGCCTCCAGTACCTTCTTGGCTTTGTAGGCTGGCATCATCTTGGGATCCCGCTCATTGGCCAAGTAGAAATGGCAGGTGTCAGCACAAAGGCCGCAATGGGCACACATTTCCAGCCACATTTTGAGCCGGGCGTTG
>JASFKF010000462.1:0-3008 GCA_050118775.1 Syntrophobacterales bacterium | reverse complement strand
GTAGCCGTGCCTACCTTTAACCCATTCAGGCCTGTAGTAATGGAAAAATACAAGCATCCTTTCCTATACGCTCACGATTCGGGACAAGAGATCTGCCTGACAGGGTTCAACCCGCCACAAGAGTTTAGTGTAAAGAATGTTATTCAGGTGTTGGAGGAGGGTTTCAATGCCTTACTTTACGGCTATGACGCCAGGCGTCGAAGGGGATATCACAGCCTTGATGATCCAAGACAATACGTCAAGACTGTGGAGTTCAAGGATTACAGAGTATAGACCGCATGGCGCATAACGCAAAAAAGAGTAAACGGTGAACAGTGCGGAGCCAACAAATAATCGGTTTACCGTTCACCGTTTACTGTTTACCAGACGCTTTGCGCTCTGCAATTAAACATCCGTGGTGAAATCAATTAATGGATATATTAGCGCAGATAAAGAGTGACAGGGCGCAAAGGAAAGAAAAAAAGCCCTTGAGACCAACTCTTTTCGCTCGTATCAGTGGGTTGGTCAAGGAGTATCGTCTAGGAGAGAGTTTTCTGGAAAAACTTTCAAGACCGGAAGACTTCCTCCTCGAGCAAAAGGCAGAGTTTGCCCGCGTAAGGAAAAAACAGCCATTTAGGATTTCCTTGTTCTCTTTAGCAGAGCAAAAGGAATATGTCCTAACTCTGGCAATTATTGACAAGATTAACAACCCTTATCTGGAATTCGCCCAGTCACCGGAGGAAATAGCCCTAAGCAAACTTTTGTTTGAGCTAAACTCCTCTCTTGGGGAGGAGAAACTGGAAAGGTATCATTTTGAAACGTTGCTGCTGTATGAGCAGGCAAAGATCACTGTAAAAGAACTGGCTAAGGATTTTCGCAAGCAAATGGTTCCAGGTCTAGAGAAACCGTTTGTCGAAAACGAGGGGTCAATGCAGGACTCTCTGGAAAAACGGCTGGAGCAGTTGCAGAACTTCATGGCAAAGGTTGATGAGAGCCAGGTGAGATAAAGGTGGTGAAAATGTTCGACCGGGTATCAGATCATAGTCGCCAGCGCATCGAAACCAAAATGGAAGAGATGCGGGATCAACAGACAAGAGACGCGGTACAAGAAGTCATTGAGTTCAACAAGACTCCCTCTGACCTCAAGGGACTTATAGACCAATTTGTCATTGGTCAGGAAAAGGGAAAGAAAGTCATCTCCACCGCTATTGCTTTTCACTATAGGAGGTTGGGAAAAGCCCTGAAGGAGGCGATTGTTGAAGACGGTGATGATATTGATGGTGCTCTCAGAAATACCATCACTCCTAAAGCCAATATCTTGATTATTGGTCCCACTGGTTGCGGTAAGACCTATACCAGCGAGATAGCTTCTCAATTGGTGGGAGTGTCATTTGTCCACGAAGACATGACCAGGTTCAGTGAGGTGGGCTACGTGGGCAGGAACGCCACCGACATCCTGGTGGATCTTTTAGTTGCAGCTGGAGGAAATCCCCATGTAGCCCAGATGGGAGTAGTCTATTTGGATGAGATTGACAAGGTGGCCTCAGAGTTGGTCTCTTACAAAGATGTGTCCGGCAAGGGTGTCCAAAAAGGGCTATTGCATCTGGTGGATGGGGTGGAGAACGTGGTTGACCTGGGTAGGGAAAAGGTTCCTTTGTCGACAAGACACGTTTTGTTCATCGCCGGGGGTGCTTTCGACAACTTGGACACCATTGTCAAAGGTCGGATGTCAAGGCAGGGCATGAAAGGCAACTGGAAGGACTACCTTATGACAGAAGACTTGGTAGCCTTCGGTATGGAGAGGCAGCTGATGGGAAGATTCCCCGTAAAGGTTGTCTACGACGGTCTCACTACTCAGGATCTAAAAGACATATTGAGCAAGAGCGCCGGCAGCCCCCTTTTGGCCTACGCCAGCGACCTCAAGGCCTGGGGCATCGATTTACGGTTCAGCGATGAAGCCCTTGCCGAAGTTGCACTGCGTGCCCAGAGGGAGGGGACAGGAGCACGGGGTTTGATAAGCATTCTCCACCGGGTATTGTTAGAGGATATGTACAAGCTACCTGGCACCTATACTGGTGAATTCGCTGTGGATGGCGATTATGTGAGGTCAAAACTGCAATGAGATTCAGAAGTCTTTCAGGGCTTGAACGGCCCGAACCGAAGCAAGTGATCCTGGCGACCTTGCCGCAAGAAATCTCTATGGCTCTCTATGCCAAGGCAAAGGCTTTCAAGATCAATGAGCTGGTTCGGGAGATACACCAAGAAAGTTATGAGTGGTATGGGTTCACCATTGCAGATAAAGACAATCCCGAGCTTATAGCAGATATCGGCTTGCCCAAAAACGATCAGAACCTCCAAGACTTTACCACCTTAGGGGCTGAAAGGATAGCTGAGTATCATGAATCCCTGCCGGAGCAAGCCATTATAAACGGGTGGATACATTCCCATGGCGCTCTCAAGTATAAACATTTCTCTCACACTGACGAGGAAAACCAGGGCACGGTTCTGGATTTTGTTACTGCCCGTCTGAGATGGGTTGTGGCCAAAAAGGAAGTTCCCATTCAGGATCTAAATTTTTTGGTGAAGGGCGAGTTCGAAGAGAAAGATTTGGGAAAAGGCAGTGTTTCCATTATAACCGACGGGGTAATCTCTGAAGCAACCATTATGGAGACAATCTACGGTGGCTTCTGTTACAGCATTGTTATCGACGATGAAGGTTGGCACGAACAAGAGATCCACTACAAGGAAAGGGGAGTGCTTTCTGGACACCGGGCCGTGAGCAAAAGGAGCGCTGATATTGTTTTCATAGACACCGGAAGATCTTTGACTGAATCTGAGATCGGGCTACTCAGTGACGAGGTCGAGGAAAAGATCCAGCCCAACCTAAATCCGCCTCC
The DNA here is from genome assembly GCA_050118775.1 of Syntrophobacterales bacterium. Taxonomy (GTDB): domain Bacteria; phylum Desulfobacterota; class Syntrophobacteria; order BM002; family BM002; genus BM002. The sequence goes on along the minus strand of JASFKF010000462.1, from coordinate 132 downwards.
CGAGATTATTGAGAGAATGTAATGGGCATAGGGCCCAGGGCGTAGAGCATGGGGCATAGAGACAAATCCGCAGCAACTCCAACCTGGATGTGAGATGTGAGATCTGAGATGTGGGATACTAAATCTCTATAA
>JASFKF010000461.1:0-3009 GCA_050118775.1 Syntrophobacterales bacterium | reverse complement strand
CCGTGATTTACAGATTACTAGACCCGACCACATCGTGGTCACCGGTGACTTGACACACTTGGGTCTACCTGTTGAATTCCGAGCAGCCAGAAATATTTTACATTCACTCGGTTCGCCCTCCAAGATCACCGTAATACCTGGTAACCACGATGCTTATGTGAGAACTAGCTGGCATACCACCTTCTCCCTTTGGGAAGACTACATGGTCTCTGATCGTCCATTCCTCCGTGGTCAAGGGGGGATTGACTCCCACCAAATCTTTCCCAGTCTGCGTATACGTGAGTTTGTAGCAATGGTAGGCCTATCCACCGCCAGACCTTGTGGATTGTTTCTTGCTGTGGGTAGTGTGGGTGAGTTACAACTGCGAGAACTGGAAAGGATTTTAGCAGAGACAGGTCAACAAGGGCTATTTCGGGTCCTACTGATCCACCATCCCCCTTTGCCCGGCACGGTAAGTTGGCGCAAACGGTTAACCGATGGCGCGGCCTTACGCTCGATTCTGGCACGGCAAGGTGTGGAGTTAGTCCTGCACGGGCATGCCCACCGCGGTTCTCTGGGTCATGTCGACACAGTTGTTGGTGAGGCTCCAACCTTCGGCGTTACCTCTGCCTCAGCGCTAGGTCGCACAAAAAAGCGGAGGGCTCGTTACCATATCTATCGCCTGGAAAAAAATCCTAACGGTTGGCAGATGGCTGTCTCAGTAAGGTGCTATTCTCCACCATCCGAGAGTTTTGTTGAAGATACCGCAACCCATGTCGTCCTTCCTCGTCCGACAGCCTGATTAAACCTAATGTTTTTTATGAATTTTATTAGATAAATTCTAATACTATTAAATACTTCAAGCATAACCAGTCGTGGCAGATGCGTTGACCCGGAGGTTTCATGAATTGATGTCGCGAGGCCGCGAAGTACACAATGATCGTAACGAGATGGGATTTCAGACGGACTAACGCGATCAGCTATCAGCAAAATACATATAAAACCAAGAGGGTAGGATGTCAGCTGACTGCTGGCTGCTGATAGCTCCATCCGGGAATCCACGATTTCCGGATGGACAATAATCAGGGAGCCTGGCGAAGCTGCCAGAGAGCTATCCCCAGGATTAGAGCTACAGGGGTTAAGGTGGTGAGCGGCGCAGGAAAATCCAACAACAGTCCTAGATAGCCGATGATCTGATTTGCCAGATAAAAACCAATTCCCACCATGGCACCCAGGGTTATCCTCAATCCTATAGTCATGCCCCGTGGCGGCCCAAATACGAATGGGAGTGAAAGTAGAACCATGGCTCCCGTTGCCAGAGGCATGACCAGCTTCTGCCACAGAGCCAGAATGTAGTGATCCGCGTTTTGCCCTCTCTCCAGAAGAGCATTGATGTACAACCGCAGATCTGAGGGTGCGAGGCTCTCTGGAGGTAGTTCCAAAACACTAACCTGGTCCTTACTAAAAAATGAGTCAATCGTCAGGCTTGCTAAGTGCTGGGTGGTGACCCCCTGCTCCTCGATGGCTTTTTTTTGAATGTCTTTGAGTGTCCATCGTCCATCTTTATGGATTTCTGCTTCACGGGCATGAACAAAGGTTCGTAAACGACCATCTTTATCACGTTCGTAAATATCCAGATCCGCTGCAATTCCACCCGCTAATGTTTTGCCGACCCGGATGAAAGAGTTTCCATGTCGAGCCCAAAATCCCCGTTTGGTCAACATAATGCCACTCGAACCAGAGAGTGCCAATGAACGGCGCCCGTGAGCGTATTGCTCTAGTTGCGGGACTATGAACTGTTCGGTGGCGGCACTGGCCAGCATAAGCAAGCCGGCAGCAGCAAGCACCGAAAAGCAAATCCGCCGGACCGACAATCCAGCAGCTCGCATGGCAACGAGTTCACCTCTCTCGGCCAACATCCCGAGTCCAATGATACCGCCCAGCAGAGCACTTATGGGCAACATATCTATGATTCTCTTGGGAAGTGTCAGGCCAACAAAGATAAAAGCGTCAACTGCCTGGAAATTCCCTTTGCCCACATCATCGAGTTGGGTCACTAATTCCAAAAAACTAAACAAGGATACCAGAACGAGGACCACCAAGAAAAAGCCCCGAAAAAAACTTCTACCTAGGTAAAGATCAAGTGTTCTCATTTATCATTCGTGATTTAATGCTTTTTCGAGAACAAACGCTGCCTTATCTGACCCCATTTAAACATAAGCTTTGGCTGAACTGAAAAAACCAGCACTACTATTGCAAGCAACATCACAACCCACCAAATACCTACAACTGGTCCCACAACTCCTTGTTCCACCCAGTCTTTAGCCATGGCACTGGTGTTGTAATAAACGGCCAGCACCAAAACCGCCGCTACCAATTTGGCATATTTGCCCTTCCGAGGAGCTGTCCGACTCAGGGGAATACCAAGCAGTGCTAGGAGTAAGGTGGATATAGGAGTAGAGAGTCTCCACTGATACTCTGCTATATCTTCGAGGTCACTAGAACGGGCCAACTGCAATGTCGGGGCAGCTTTGCGTTTATACTCCAGTGGTTTTGTCTTACCAGAATCAATAGACATTGTGGACTGCTGGAACTTCATGAAGTGGCCTTCCTCGCCAGTGCGAGATAATTCATACACGTACCCTTGCTGGAATATTAGCAGTGGCTTACCATTACTGTCATCATTGTATTGTTGAACTTTTTTAGCGTATATGACCTGGACTTTATCCCCTTTATCGCTTTGGATAAAAACTCCCTCGGCTAGCTTTTTTTCCTGATTTATCTCGTCGGCATAAATGACCCGATCCATCCCCGGAATTTTATAAAAGTTCCCCTCTTTCCATTTACCTATATCTAGTGCGGTTTTCGCCATTGCTGTCATTACATATCCCTGCTGATAGGCCCAGGGACGGACATAAAGGGACAAACATGCAACTAAAATAGCAAGAGGTATGGACAGGTAAATAACGGCTTTGAAAATGCGACCGATACCGACGCCGCAGGCAAAAAGGGCCGTCATCTCAGAATCAG
>JASFKF010000460.1:0-3022 GCA_050118775.1 Syntrophobacterales bacterium | reverse complement strand
AAGGGGATTGCGGCGGTGCGCACTCCAAGAGTGTCCAAACCGAGGTCTGGTTCTCTATACGCCGGAAAAGTAAAGTCAAAGTGTTTGGTCTTGAGTTCCTTGGCGTCATCCCACGAGCGTGTACCTACCTTGGAGAGACTATGTTTTTTGCCCAGAGCCCAATGGAAGACCATTCCTTTAGTCCGCCAGTATGGGCCATAAACTAAATGAAGTCCTTTTTTTTGCAAGGGCACTGATTTTTTGCTGCTGAGGAAGGTTGAAATTCGGTGTCGACTCTCTTCAAAACTCCACCTGGGAGGCAACATAAAGCGGGGCAGACCAGACTTGCCGCTAATTTGATTTGTTGAACTGCAGTAAGGACAGCGTACTACCTCGATTTCCTCATCAAAGATTATATCACCCCCGCACTGGGGGCAATCGACCTTTATCTGCATGATCTAATTAACCATGTTTTACGGACGGTGCCGATTACAAGGTCTTGCTCTGAACAAACTCTTTATGGATTACTGTAGTTATGGAGTAATGGGTTTCAAAACCTGAGGTCGTTTCAATACCTTTGCACTACTCCATTACTCCGGCAAAGTGCTGCATGAGAGAACGCCTTATTAACCCTTATTAAAGGTACATGAAAGACTGAACATGGATACCTGCTTTGTTTTAGGTCAATTTCTCACCACATTCGTTACAAAAGTTAGCCTCAGGAAGGGCTTCGTGCCCACATTTCGAACATTTTTTGGATTTTTTTTCGACCTTGGTGCCACAATTCATGCAAAAGTTGGCACCGGCTGGAAGATCCTGGCTACACTGTAGACACTTGTTGATCGTTAGGATTTGATGGCCGCAGTTGGAACAAAAACGGGCATCCATGGGTATTTGCGCCTCGCAGGCAGGACAACTTGTCAGTTTTTGCGTGGGTAAGTGACCCTCTTGCATAGTTTTTTGAAGCATGCCGGGAATTAGCATGCCCAAACCGGCACCCAAGCCTATTCCCATACCACTTGCGGCATCTCCAGCCCCTTCAGCTGTAGCTGCGTCCCCCATGGCCTTGGCAGCCTTAAACTTCATGAAGCTATCGAGGTCGCCCACAGCTTCCATACCGGCCTTGGCGTCGATCATTTTTTGAACCTCCGCCGGGGGGGTAATATTGTTGATATAGAAATCAAGCAGGCTGATGCCGTAACGAGCAAAGTCCTCGTGCACTCTACTCTTGATTGCAGCAGCAAGTTCATCGTAATAGGCGGGCAGATTGAAGACAGTGTCTAACATTTCGCCCAAGAGGTCGTTTACCCTGCTGACTATTACATCGCGGAGGAAGTCTTCTATTTCTTCGGTACCATAAATCCCCTGAGTGCCCACAAGAGTGTTGATAAACAATAATGGCTGAGTGATGCGCATGGTATAGGTGCCGAATCCGCGTAGACGGACCAGGCCAAGCTCGGCGTCCTTAAAGGCAACGGGCTCCTTAGTACCCCATTTGAGGTGAGTGAAGATTTTGGTGTTAGCGAAATAGATCTCAACCCTAAAGGGACTCTTGGTACCAAAAGGAAGGCTTAGTACTCTGGTGATCAGGGGTAAATTCAGGGTTGAGAGGGTATGCCGGCCTGGTCCGAGAATGTCGTAGGCTTTACCGTCCCGAAAAAAGATGGCGGCCTGGTTTTCACGAACGATTAACTGAGCCCCCAGCTTGATGTCGGCTGATCCTTGCTCGGGAATGCGATTCATCATGGTGCGACCAGTTTCGTCAAACCATTCGATGACTTCTAGAAAAACGGCCATGGGGGTGCTCCTTTCGATGGCGCATAGCCTGCTGTCATCATCATCTAGGCATACGCTTTGCGCTAGGCGATTTTGGGCCACGGACGACGGACTAATTCTGAGTGAAGATTAACTTGCGCTTTTGTAACCTTTCTTCTAGTCGATTGATTGCCTGTTGGAAATCGTCCAAAGAAACTGTCTTCCACTCGTCATCCTGGTACTGCTTCAGATTGCCGACCGCTACTGCCAACTCCTCGATCTCTTGGTGCAGAGACAGGTCGTAATCATATAGTTGTGCAAGTTTTTGCTCGTCCACTTTGACCTCTGCGAAAAGACCGGCATAGCCGTAGCTGGCAAAGCGAATGGTGTCGGCTAGTCGCATCATCTTGCGAGCGTGCCTGTCCAGATGACTCAAGGGTTGGAGAATTGCCTTATTAGTGAGCTCAGATTGAATCTCTTGTATGTGGTTTACCTGCTCAATGATCCTTGCTGCCAGCTGTTCGCGGATGATCTTATCTTGGGTTCTCAACCCCTCTCGCTCTTGGTAAGAAGGCATACCGGGGAAAATACGAACAACACTCTTGAAAATTGCCGCGACCTTTTCCTTGGTGAGCATAACTCATCTCCTTTACCATCACACCTTTAACCACAAGCATAGAAAACACGCGCAAGATTGGGGGCTTAGGTTTGCAATAATCAAGCCAGAGCATCTGTTGTTTCACATTGATCATTTCTCATTGCACATTTGAAGCAAAAAACTACTTGCTCAAGTTAATCTCCACTGAATACATGATAAATGGGAACAGCGAAATGTTAAATGGAGCTAGGCTTTATGCGAGGAGAGGTTGACATCTGGGGTTTCGTACTTAAACATGTATTTAGTTGTCATGGAAAAAGAGTTTTTAGTTTTCTTATTCAGTCATTGAAAGGAGAACAGATATGGCATACACGTGTAAAAATTGCGGAGCGGTTGCAAGTGAACCTGGACATCTGTGCAATCCCTGTGGAGATGCGGCCAAGTGCAGTTTTTGCGGCACCCCCGAGACGGATACCAAACACATGTGCAGGGATAAACTGGCGGCCATGAAATATTCCTGCTCGGGTTGTGGCAGGGTCGCCATGGAGCCCGATCACCTTTGCAAGCCCAGTGCGATTAAGTAAAGTAATTTGTTTGCAATTTCCCTCTATCCCCTTTTTTGTCTGGACATAGAGGGATTTTTTTCTTTGTTGAAGCCAAAATCCCCCCATACCCCCCTTTACGAAAGGG
>JASFKF010000459.1:0-3023 GCA_050118775.1 Syntrophobacterales bacterium | reverse complement strand
GCTGTGGACCTGCCATTGTGCCTGGACAGCCCTAATCCCCAGGCTCTAGCCGAAGCGATCAAACGCCACAAAGGCGAGCCCATGATAAATTCTATCTCCTTGGAGAAAGAGCGTTACGAAACTCTCCTACCGGTTGTCACTGATAACCCTTGTCGAATAGTAGCCCTGTGCATGGCTGAAACATCCATGCCCAATACCGTTGAAGAGAGAGTTGAAGTCGGTGCAGAATTAATCGATAAGTTGACAAAGAAAGGGGTACCTCTTGAGAAGATTTACCTGGACCCTTTGGTCCAACCCGTTTCAGTCGATACTGGCATGGGAAAGGCAGTCCTCGGAGCCATAGCTAAAATAATGAAGGACTTTCCCGGGGTGAATACTATCTGCGGCCTTTCGAACATCTCTTTCGGTCTTCCCATGCGCAAAATAATAAACCGTAACTTTCTTGCTCTCTGTATGGTATCGGGTTTGTCAGCCGCTATTTTGGATCCCACTGACAAGCAGTTGATGGCGACACTCCTATCGGTGGAGATGCTCCTTGGCGGTGATGAATATTGCGGAAGTTTTCTCGAAGCCTATCAAAGTGGTCAAATTAGCGGAGGATAGTAATCCCAGGCAGTAAACAGTGGGAAGTCAAAAAAAGATAGCGCTGAAAGCTGATAGCTAGGCGCTGCTGAACAAGGGGGGAACGTATGAGTGAATTCAAGGCATTGAGCGAAGCGGTGATCAAAGGTGACATACAGGCGGCTGTGGCAGAGACCCAGACAGCAATAGATGCTGGTGCTAAGGTGCAGCACATACTCGACAAAGGTCTAATTACTGCAATGGACGAGGTGGGAGAGAAATTTTCAACAGGTCAGATGTTTGTGCCACAGATGTTACGTTCTGCCAAGACCATGCAAGAGTGTATGAAACTGATCAAACCGCTCTTCCAAGAGGGTGAACTCATAGCCAAGGGAAAAGTGGTCATTGGAACCGTGAGGCAGGATTTGCATGATATCGGTAAGAACTTGGTTGCCATGATGATGGAGGGTGCAGGATTCACCATAACGGACTTAGGTGTAGACGTTTCTCCCGAAAAGTTCACCGAGAAGGCAAAAGAAGTGGGAGCAGACATCGTGGCCATGTCGGCTCTTCTTTCAACTACTATGCCGGCCATGGGCAAAACCATCGAGGCTCTCCAGGATGCCGGGATTAGAGACAATGTCAAGGTGATGGTCGGTGGTGCACCGGTGACCGAAAACTTCGCCCGTGAGATCAAGGCCGACTCTTATGCACCAGATGCAGGTTCCGCGGTGCTTGCAGCAAAGAAGCTACTTGGCATTTCCTGAACCCGGATAAAGGAGTAAGTTATGGAACGGTTAGACATTCCCACCTTTCAGCCTCGGCTCAGGGTACTAAACCGCGAACAGGCATTAGCAATCCATGGGGCGGCTTTAGAGATTCTCGAGAAGACGGGTTTTAAGATGGAACATCCCCGTGTCTTGGAAATGCTTGCCGACAGTGGTTGCGAGGTTTCCGATGGTGAGTGGCTACGTATGCCTCCCCGTCTCGTTGAACAGGCCTTAGAGTCAGCTCCGAAACAATTAAGTCTCTATGACCAAAAGGGTGCCAAATCAATGGACCTCAGCGGTGAAAACTCCTTCTATGGCACTGGCTCGGACGCTACTTTCACTCAGGATTTGGAGACCGGTGAACGGAGGCGAACAGTTCTTAAGGATGTCAATAACTTTGCCACCTTGGTGGATGGACTGGAGAACATCGACTTTGCCATGTCAATGGCTAACCCTGAAGACGCGCCAATCGAAAATATCTACGTCTATGTTTTTGCTGAAATGGTCAAGAACACCAACAAACCCATTGTTTTCATCGCCGACAGCGGCAGAGACATTGCCAAGATCTATGAAATTGCTTGTATAGTGGCGGGAGGTAAAAAAGAGCTTCAGAAAAAACCATTCATTCTCAATTACTCAGAGGCAATAAGTCCCCTGCGATTTCCTGAAAATGTGATGGAAAAACTTATTTTCTGCGCCCAAAAGCAGATCCCCCTTTGTCTTCCCTCTGGCTCGAATGCGGGGGGCGGCGCTCCGGTAACCTTGGCCGGTGCAATGGCCCTGGGAATTGCAGAAAATCTAGTCGGCCTGGTGGTGCACCAGCTTGCTGGCAAAGGCTCGCCTTTTCTTTTTGGCCCCAATGTCAGTGCCTTGGACATGAAGTCCAGTGTTGTCTGCTACGGTTGCCCCGAGTGGAGTCTCACCCAGGCTGCCCTGGCTGACATGCGAGACGAGATCTATGGCATCCCTATTTGGGCCTTTGCTGGAGCTTCGGATTCTAAGGTTTTGGATGCCCAAGCGGGAGCAGAAGCCATGTTTTCCATTATTACAGCCCTTCTTTCCCGTGCTAACTTAATCCACGATGTGGGTTTTCTGGAATATGGCAGTACCTCATCCCTCGAGATGATCACCATGGCAAATGAACTTATTGCCATGAGCCGCTTTTACCTGAAGGGGATCCCGGTAAATGAAGGTACTCTGGCTCTAGAGGCCATAGAGAGGGTGGGTCGCGGGGGTCCTGGGTCCATTTTTCTCATGGATGACCACACCTACGATCATTTCATGGAGGCCTTGTTTTTGCCTAAACTTATTGACCGTTCCCGCTACGATGCTTGGGAAAAGGACGGGGCCCTGAATCTTTATAACCGTTGTAATAAGGAGGCCAAGCGGATCCTTGCCGAACATCAAATGGATCCCAAGCCAGATGCAGTGATAAAAGAAATCGAGCAAATCCTAAAGCAAGGTTAGTTTTCAGCAGCCTTAGTCTCTGTTGGGTTTTGTCCAAGCAGGCTGATGGCAACTTACTGAATTGGGTTCCAGCCATGATGACCACTGCGCCAGCATGCAGGTTACTCTTGCCCGAAGAGGTGCAAAAAATAGACCTGACCGCCCGGAGGATATTGGAGCGGATCGGGATGAGAGTGATTGGCAACGACTTTCTTGATCTTCTGAAAGAAACCGGAGCCCAAGTGG
>JASFKF010000458.1:0-3025 GCA_050118775.1 Syntrophobacterales bacterium | reverse complement strand
CCCCACTCTATATCGAATAGGTGGAACGCCCACTTTAGTTCTGTTCCAATCTGGCAAAGAACTTAGCCGGCTCGAGGGTTACCAGCCTTCTGGCGCGCTTATAAACTGGATTCGACCGCATGCGTGGTGAGCGCAGAGCGCTAGGCGCATAGCGCATAGCGTCGCAAGGCTAGAGAGGCGGTAAAGACGACAGCAGGCAGAAGACAGCGGCTTAAAGTTCCAAGTTTCAAGTTCAAAGTTTCAAATCAGAAGTAGGAGATCGGAGGTCAGCGAGTTACAGGCTGAGCATTTGCGTATAACGTAAAACAAATAACGAATAACAACTCGTACCGTTTACCGTGCACCGTTCACCATTTACCAATTGACTAATCAACCAATCAACTAGTCAACTAATTGACGAACTCCTGTGAGCTATGAGCTGTGAGCTAATATGCTAGCTTACCCAGTGATTTGAGAATGAGGGTTACGCCCATGGCGAACATACCAGTAAGACCCATTCCGCAGGAAAATCCCGCCAATAGTACAGGTGCATACTGGCGCCACATTTTGCCGTAACGCTTGAGGAAAAAAAAGCGCCCCAGTAAAGCTCCCACCACCTCGAGGATCATGCTATGGGGAGTAGATTGGCCCAAACCACGAACCACTCCGTAGACCAGGAGTACAGGTAAGCCCAAGATATTCAGTAGGATATAGGTCACTACCCCAAAACCCAAGCCACCCAAAACGTAACTTCCCTTCAACGCCTGGAAGAAAAGGGAATTTCCCTCCAAAGTCGAAGTTTGCATCAGTAAGGTGTTTAGAGCCTGTAGATGCCAGAGCTCCTGGGCATAGGGATAGCTACTAGAGGGTATGGGCGCTAGACGCCAGATAAACTGAGAGAAGAGAAGGCTTGCCACCATAACAACCGGAAACACCACAATCTCAGCCTTGATGATACCCCGTATGCTTGTCCCGGTGAGTTCGATCTTGCGAAACTGTACAGTGGCTTCCCCATAGTTGTGAATGGGAATCGGAGCGTACCAGATCTCAATTCCCTGGTAGCCAAAGAATTTGGCCCCTGCAATGAAGCTCGCCTCTCTCACCAGGGGTAAACTGACGAACTGTCCGGCAATGCCCTCCATGCGGGCAGTAATATACGAGATAACCGGAGTATAGATGAAGCCGTAGCCAAGAAAGAAGATCCAGGGAAATTTGGGAACCAGCCAGACACAAAGGCCCGTATAGGCCAGAGTAGAGAAAACATAGATGCCTATGGAGATCCAAAAATTGAAATCACCCCTTCCGGCTGGGGGCTTGAAGAGTGCTTTAAAGCTAACCCGTTGACCTCCACCGCCATTCCAAAATGAGCGCAGGACATACCAAACCCCTATAAGACCAATGGCGAGTCCCAGGCCAATACCAAAACTCATATAAAAATCGAAATTGTTGGCGAAAACGGTGTCAACCGTCCCCATGCCCGGACGCCAGCGGTGGAGTATCCCATGTTTGTAGAGAACCGGGTTGGCTCCTACGGTGATTAACAATCCCACCAGTCCGCCCATTACCGCCCAAAATGGTAAGACCATACCAAGGAATATGAGCCCCAGGTCGAGCTGTAACCCCGTGGCTACAGCTGGCAATACATCCTCAGTATGGCGGGTTAAGTCAATCCACGGTATAGGAATAAGACGGATTGGCTCCGTCAATAGCAAGCCTGAAACAGCAGGCAAAAGCACATAAAGAGAGCCAAAGGCCAAACCAATGACCCCGCCGATGGAGAAAACGCGCCATTTCCAACTTTTTTGTTTATCTTCTGTGGATTCGGCCAGGGCCATAGTCCCTAGGGCTCCCACCGGCGCCATGGGGAAAGGAAGTTTTTCCACATCGGAGGTGATCCTGAACAGAGCATAGCCAAGACCAAAATGATCGATACGTTGAATAATCTGTGACCCAACCAGAAGTAAAATGGGGGTCATCCAATCGCGGTGGAAGAAGGTGCGTTCGAGGAGAGAGTCAGAACCTACGGCTGGTGCCACCCATGCAGGGATGAATTCGGTGAGTCCCAACATTTTGGCTGCATCTGACTGGACCAGATACTGGTTCCAGAGCAGTCCCTGAAAGGGTGATGCCAGGGCAGCCCCCGCCATATAATAAAGGAGGAATATCTCCTGCTGCTTTAGTTCGGTGTAAGACCTTTTTGCCAACTCAGCAAAAAGAATTATGGTCACCCAACGAGCCGCCGGACCAATGCCAGTACCTATTACAAGCTGCAGGTACATGCTTCCTGGCATCATGAGGAAGCCGATGAAAATGGCGCCAATAATTGTTTTCCAGTCGAAACCTTCCTCAAAATGATCCGGCACTTCTAAAAGGTCTCGATACTCTTGTAGCTCTTTATCGTCGTACATTTTTATTTGACGTTTAGCCGGTTTTGTCTGTTTTGCCAGTTTAGCCGGCTTAACCGGCCCAACTGGCTCAACCTAAGTTGGCAGGACCTGGTAGCTCGCAAAGGTGAAGAGACCTACCAAAGCCCAGGCGCCTGCCATGAGAAAATCTCCGATAATGAAGCCAATGAAGAAAAATCGCACCTTCTTGAATAGCGATACTCCTCCGTATCTAAGACTCAAATGGTTACAGAGCCAGCCCACCACGAAGCTGAACCAAAGAATTCGCATTGCCGAACTGTAGGCCGTCAGGTAGCCTATGGGATGGATTGGCCACCAGTAAAAACGTTGATACAAAATGACCAGGACCAGCATAACAACCGCACCGACAGCTGAAAATATCAGCACCCACTGACGGGGCTCGCCGGGAGCATCTAGGAGACGCTGGACATTTTCGTATACGCCAAGCGTAGTGCGGGTGGCCCAATCCATCTGGAGTCCGCGGATTCCGTATTTGTGACAAAGGGCAAGCATGGCCACGAAGGAGACCACCACCCCAGCAATAACCGCTAGGATAATCCCTATGAAGATCATTCGCCTGTTGCGGCTGCCTTCGCTTACCTTAGCCCCATGAACCAGCGAAGGCATCATGGATTCCCGCA
>JASFKF010000457.1:0-3026 GCA_050118775.1 Syntrophobacterales bacterium | reverse complement strand
ACTGCCGTTGCCAGAGGGACTCTGGCGAAAACTAGTTGATTCTGCTGATACCACTTGGAGCGGCCCCGGGAGCACCATTCCTCTGGAAGTCGTTTCAGAGGGGAAGGTCTCTTTGAGGTTGTCGCCGGAATCATTTGCTATCTTTGTCAGAGAGAGGGAGATCTAAGTTAAATGGAGCGCTACATCTGTGTCCACGGTCATTTCTATCAGCCGCCAAGAGAAAACCCTTGGCTGGAGGCAATAGAGCTTCAAGACTCGGCCCATCCTTACCACGACTGGAATGAGCGGATCACAGCCGAGTGCTACGCCACTAATGCCACCTCTCGCATTCTGGACGGAGAAGGCTGGATCATCGACATCGTAAACAACTACGCCAATATAAGCTTCAATTTCGGCCCCACCTTGTTAGCCTGGATGGAGACGCACGGTCCAGATGTTTACCAGGCAGTGGTGGAGGCCGACCAGCTGAGCCAGAAGCGCTTTTCTGGACACGGCTCAGCTTTGGCTCAACCCTATAACCATATGATTCTTCCCCTGGCAAGCCGCCGTGATAAATACACTCAAATTTCGTGGGGAATCCGGGACTTCGAAAAAAGATTTGGCCGTTACCCCGAAGGAATGTGGCTACCAGAGACAGCGGTGGATCTGGAATGTCTTGATATACTGGCCGAATTTGGAATTCGCTTTACTATCCTAGCTCCCCATCAGGCCAACCAAGTCCGACCTCTGGGAGGTGATGAGTGGAAAGATGTGAGCGGCGCGAACATTGACCCCACCAGAGCATACAGCTTGTCTCTGGACTCTGGTCGCAACATAGCGATCTTCTTCTACGATGGCCCCATTTCCCGCGCTGTAGCCTTTGAAAAGCTTTTAAGCAAAGGTGAACTCTTTGCCCAGCGTTTGATGGGTGGCTTTTCCGATACCCGTTCCTGGCCACAACTCGTCCACATTGCCACGGATGGCGAGACCTACGGCCATCACCACATTCACGGAGACATGGCCCTGGCCTACGCCCTGCACTACATAGAGTCCAACCATCTCACCAAACTTACCAACTATGGTGAATTTCTCGAGAACCACCCACCCTCTCACCAAGTGAAGATATTTGAGGACAGCTCATGGAGCTGCGTCCATGGGGTGGAGAGGTGGCAGAGCAACTGTGGATGTAATTCGGGCGGGAAACATGAATGGAACCAGGAATGGCGCGGACCTTTGCGCCAGGCTCTCGACTGGCTCAGAGACAATCTGGCGGCGATCTACGAGCAAAGGGCAAGTGAGCTGCTAAAAGACCCCTGGCGGTCCAGAAACGATTACATAGAGGTAATCTCTGACCGGTCAACTGCAAACCTCGAGAAATTTTTTGAAGAACAGGCTGTCCGTGATCTATCGGTCTCGGAGAAGATCACCGCCCTCAAACTTCTTGAACTGCAACGACATGGTATGCTCATGTACACAAGCTGCGGCTGGTTTTTCGATGAGCTTTCAGGGATTGAGACAGTGCAGGTGATCCAGTATGCCGGACGAGCGCTGCAGCTCTCACAGGAGCTTTCCAACGACGACTTGGAACCACATTTCCTGGAATTGTTGGCTAAGGCCAAGAGCAATATTGCAGAACACAGAGACGGCCAATTGATTTATGAAAAGTTCGTCAAGACGGCGGCGGTGGACCTGGAGAAAGTGTGCGCTCACTACGCAGTGAGCTCCCTGTTTGCGGACTACAGAGAGGAGGCCAAGGTCTTCTGTTACAAGGCCGAACAGGAGCACTACAATATTGAAGAGGTTGGAAAGACAAGGCTGGCCTTGGGGAGGGTAAAATTGACCTCAGAGATCACCCGAGAATCTCCCAGATTCTCTTTTGGTGTTCTCCACTGGGGAGATCATAATTTTAGCTGCTCGGTGATGAGCTGCGAACCAGATGAACCCTTCGAGCCTCTAGTGGAAGCCATTTCAGAGAGTTTCACCAGAGCAGATCTTACCGAGACTTTTCGACTTCTGGAAGAACACTTAGGGACCTCCACCTATTCGCTGCGGAGTCTTTTTCGGGATGAAAAGCGGAAAATTCTGGACATTCTTCTGCAATCCACATTAACCGATGCAGAGGCAATCTACAGACAGCTGTACGAGTATAATACTCCCCTAATACGTTTTGTCACCAGCCTGGGCAATCCCCCTCCCGACTTCCTGCACTATGCTGCGAATTTTGTCCTGAATCTCAGCCTCAAACGGGCCTTCGATGATGAGAAGCTGGACCTTGAACATATTGAGTACCTGCTCGATGAAGCCAGATTGGCAGGTGTATCAATTGATGCCGCCACCTTGGAAATGGTAATCAGAAAAAAAATCGAGGGATTTGCTCTGCTTCTCTTCAAAGGCATAGAAAATATTGTTATGCTCCAGGAATTGGAAGCTATCATAAGCCTCCTGGATCACTTGCCTTTCCAGGTAAATATCTGGAAGGTGCAAAACATCTGTTTTCAATTGTTCAATTCTCAGAACTTCACCGACCTGCAAGAAAAGGCTGAACAGGGTCACGAAGAAGCCAGCCGATTGGTGGAGCTCTTTATCCGTCTCTGTGAAAAACTGCATATCAGGACGACCTTACAATGATGGTTTTGTAAAAATCTCCCAAGGAGACGGCACAGTAAAAAGCTCCAGATGCAAGGCGCGCGAAACTGGGAACCCGCCATCAAGTGGTGGGACCGAGCGGAGCGCAGCGAGGGCGAATAATCTTTTGGAATGAGGCGCACTTATGGGTGCGCCGCAGTGACAAAAGATGAAGCGCAATCCGCCTGCGGCGGAAAGATGGACTTTTTACCAAGCCGTCAACAATAAGATGCGTATACCTAGGGCCACCTATCGAATTCAATTCAACCCTTCCTTTGGTTTTCTGTTGGCCAAGGAACTTATCCCCTATCTGGCCGAATTGGGAATCTCAGACCTATATGCTTCCCCCATTTTCAAGGCACGAAAAGGAAGTCCTCATGGTTATGACGTTGTTGACCAGAATCAGCTCAACCCCGAGCTGG
>JASFKF010000456.1:0-3028 GCA_050118775.1 Syntrophobacterales bacterium | reverse complement strand
AAGACAGGAAGACGTCTCCGTCTTGCCATGGCCAATCCGCTAGATTATGGCACGATCAACGAGGTCAAATTCAGAACGGGACTTGATGTATCAGTGGCGGTTGCTGCCGAAGAGGATATCCGTGAAGCAATAGACGAGAAATACGGGGATGAATTTGACTTCGATATGTTCGCCACCATGGTTCCCACCGAGGAAGTGGAAGTTCTCGCCGAGGAGCGAGAAGACAATGAATACGACGTGGACGAGCTAATCCGTCAATCTGAAATAGCTCCCATCGTCAGGTTGACCAATGCAATTCTTGCCGACGCCATCAAACTAAGCGCTAGTGACATCCACATAGAGCCCCATGAAAAGGAGGTCTCTGTGCGCTACCGCATCGATGGGATGATGAAAAATATCTTCAAAGTTGGCCTGCCAGCTTTGGCCCCCCTTGTCTCCAGAATCAAAATCATCGGCGATATGGACATTTCGGTTAAGCGGCGTCCACAGGACGGCCGCACCAAGCTCAAGGTAGGTAAGAATCAATTTGACATGCGTATATCCACCCTGCCCACTATTTTTGGCGAGAAGGTGGTAATCCGGATATTAGACCAGTCCAAGGCATTCATTGACCTTGAAGAACTTGGTTTCAAATCTGATGACCTGTCAATTTACACCTCCATGCTTACTAGGCCGCAAGGTATAGTCCTGGTCACAGGACCCACTGGCAGCGGCAAGAGTACAACCCTTTACGGATCTCTTAACCGCTTGAGGTCAGAGGTGATAAACATCGTAACTGTCGAAGACCCCGTGGAGTATCAGCTACCAGGTATCAGCCAGGTCCAGGTTAACGAGAAAGCAGGAATAACATTTGCCTCCGGACTGCGCTCTATCCTGCGCCAGGATCCCAACGTGGTCATGGTGGGGGAGATCCGCGATGCAGAGACAGCAAAAATAGCTTTCCAGGCAGCAAACACCGGTCACCTGGTCCTAACAACCTTACACACCAACGATGCCTCTTCGGCGGTGACTCGACTGGTGGACTTGGGCGTCGATCCTTATGTTATCGCCTCATCGCTCCTTTGCGTGCTGGCACAGCGGCTGGTTAGGAAAAACTGCCCTCATTGCCTGGTGTCTGATAAGGCGGACAAACAGCTTCTCACCAGATTGGGCTTCTCCGCTACGGAAAAATTCGAAAATAAAATCAAGAAAGGCCAAGGTTGTGAAGCCTGTCAGTTTACAGGGTATATGGGGCGAATTGGAATCTACGAGGTGCTCAGGGTTGACGATGAGTTGAGGAAGCTTATTGTCAAAGGCGCTTCGGATACTGAGATTGCAGAGAATGCCAGAGAGCGAGGAATCGAAGACATGTTTGGTGACTGTCGAGACAAGCTTCTCAGGGGAGTAACCTCGGTTGAAGAGTTGATGAGGGTGGCGCCGCCGCCTGAGGCAAAAGATTTTGTGGCCCCAGTGGAGGAGGCAGCTTTAGCACTAGCAGAAGATAAAGCTGTTGAGCCATCGAGGGGTCAGCTGCGGATTTTGGCGGTGGACGACGATCCTTTTATCCGCAAGATGCTGGAAAAGGTATTGACTGAAGCCCAATATGATGTGGTGCTGGCCACGGATGGGGAGGAAGCCTTGGAGAAAGTCTATAGGGTGAGGCCCGATCTGATTATCTCCGATGTGGTGATGCCCAAACTCGATGGTCTTTCCCTGGTTAAAAAGCTCAAAGGTCATTTGCAGACCAGCATAATACCGGTGATTCTTCTCACTTCTATGGACGAGGTAGAAAATGAGGTGGAGGGTCTAGAGGCTGGCGCAGATGATTATATTCCTAAGCCAATTGTTGCTAACCTGCTGCTAGCCAGAATCAACCGGGTGCTATCCATTTACGGCCGGGAGCAGTAGTAAGGCGTGAGGAGACAGCACCACATCGGATACTACCATTTGTTTGGCGCTGGCGTAGATGGCCATATGCAAGTGAGGAGTTTATTGCATGCCAGATTTCCCAACCGGACCAGGGAAAAATGTTATTGAGCAGGTCCGCCGGGCTCAGCAAAATCATCTTGCCCAAGACACCTTAGATTCCCCCCAACAACAATATCTCACTTTCCGCCTCAGCGAGGAATGGTACGGTTTGAACGTGTACCAGCTGGTGGAGGTGTTGCCCACACCCAAGATTACCCGGGTACCCAGTGTTCCCGATCACATCCTCGGGGTGATGAATTTTAGGGGGGAGGTGCTATCGGCCATTGATTTAAAGAAATTTTTCGGGTTGCCCCAGAGCGAATCAACCGCGGATCAGGCCATTGTTGTAGTAGAACACGGTGAGATGCAGACGGGTTTGTTGGTAGACGAGATTGGCGATCTAATAGACCTGACCCCGGAGGATTTGAGTGAGGAAACAATTACCACGGGTGAGTCGCAGCGTGCATTTTTTGAAGGGGCGACCAACTGGGATGAGACCCTTTTGAGTATCATCAAGCTTGAAGGGATCTTTCAGTCCGAAGGTATGTACTCGCACCGAGGATAAAACGTGGTAGGCACCGACGAGGCTGCTACCCTGGCGATTCTCACCTTCTGGGTTGGCCCGTTCCTTTTAGGTGTAGAGGCCGATCAGATAGTCAGGTTGCCCCCTCCACCCCGGCAGATGTCACCGACTCCAGACCTCGGACTAGTTGATCATCTGCCCATGCTGGATTTGAGGATGGCGTGCGGTCTGCCTCCAGCGCCAAGTGAAGCTCATCGGCAAATCTTAGTCATAGATCGGGGCGGGGAGAAGATGGGCTATAAGGTTGATAAGGTGGGGGATCTCATATCAGTTGATATGGCCAGACATGTATGGAAGCTACCGCCTTTGCTCGAGGTTCAGAAGCAATGGAAGCAACTTTGGGGTGTTTGCCAATGGAAGGACGAGTTGGTTTTGCTAGTGGATCTTCAGTATGAGCCCTAAAAACGGTCAAGGAGGGACCTGTTTCCCATGAGTGGACTCAAGAAAAAGATCGTTTGGAACCAGGCTATGTTGTTTGTTTATGTTGTATTAATCCTT
>JASFKF010000455.1:0-3035 GCA_050118775.1 Syntrophobacterales bacterium | reverse complement strand
TACCCTGTCCCCTCCCCGCCATACACAAGCGGTCATTTCAGCCGGAATGCTTATATCTTCCACTGGACTGTGCTCGCTCTAAAAGTGATTCTAAATTCACCAAGGCCCGCGCCCCTGCTTACAGCTTAAGGGCTGGGGATATTCCTGAAGCGGCGTATATTGGCAGTCTTTGCCATCTTTAATCACCTTAATCTCCTACTTTAATTAGCAGAGACTGGCAATATCCGCAGCTCGGGCTGCCACAACCTAAGGTCCGAAGAGAGTTCGTCCCGCAAACAGAGCAGACCGAGCGTAAGCGGAAGGCATGTCCCCAGCCCTTTAGCAACTCATTTCTTCAACCCAGAGCCACATCAAGTATCATCATCACCGTGAACCCAACCATGAGGCCCATAGTAGCCGAATCCGCATTACCGCTAGCCTGTGATTCGGGGACCACTTCCTCTACCACCACAAAAATCATGGCGCCTGCGGCAAAGGCCAAGGCATAAGGAAGAATCGGCCGCGCCATGAGAACTGCAGCAGCCCCGACAACACCAGCAAAAGGCTCCACAATACCCGAAAGTTGCCCATACCAGAAACTCTTGAGCCTGGATACCCCTTCCCGCCGCAGAGGCATGGCTACTGCCATACCCTCCGGAAAGTTCTGGATGCCAATGCCAACTGCTAAAGCAATGGCAGCGGGGAGTGTGGCAGCGGGTAGACCAGCAGCTACAGCTCCAAAGGCAACCCCCACTGCCAATCCTTCAGGAATATTGTGCAAGGTGATAGCAAGAACGAGCAGGGTCGTCCGCCGCCAGGTTGTTGCCAGCCCCTCAGCCTCACTTATGGGAGCATAGAGGTGGAGGTGTGGCAAGATTCTATCAATAAGCCTTAAACAAGCTCCCCCCAGGAGAAAGCCCACAGCAGCAGGAAGCCAGGCGGGTTGTCCCTGCTGTTCCGCCATTTCGAGAGCCGGGGCTAGGAGGGACCAGTAACTGGCAGCAATCATAACCCCGCCGGCAAAACCAAGCATGGGGTCGAGCAGCTTCTTACTTACACTCCTGGTAAAAAAGACCCCTGATGCTCCCAGAGCTGTTAGGAACCAGGTAAAACAAGTAGCAATTAGAGCCTGAAGCACAGGATGCAGATTTTGGAAATATTCAATCATTGCCGATGTCCCCCTGTGTCCACCATGACTTTTTATTCATGCCACACATCTTCATTTTCAAAATTACCAAAGTGAGTGTCTTCATCCCGGGCAAACATTTTAATCCACCCATCTACCCGCTCCTTGCCATAGGCTTTTTCCCATGCTGCTACGATCTTGTCTACTGGTATGTCGGCGAAGGTTCCGAGGTACTCTACATACTCCATGTACTTTCTGTTTTCCTGGTTGTATGGGTGAAATAGGGAGTCCTCACGACCATTGAATTCCAACGGCTCCACCTGATGCTTTTCGCAAAGCTCCCTGTTGAAGGCAGGGGTAGCCTTCACCCACTTACCCTCTAAGTGAAACTCCACGAATCCGTGGTAGACAAAGACATTACTCCCCAAAAAATCGATAAGTTGCTTGGTGGCCAGATGATTCTTCACGGTGGCAAAGCCAACTCGCGACGGTATATGGCAGGCTCGACCTAAAGCGCACAGCAGAGAGACTTTAGGTACGCAAAAAGCCCTTCCCCATTCGAGAACCGAGCTGGCTCGATAGTGTTCCGGGAGGTGGAAGGGAGTATAGGGGTCGTAACGAATCCCGTCGCGTACAGCCAGATAGAGTTTTACTGCTCGCTCCACTGGATCACTGCTGGTCCCAATCACCTCCATGGCGTAATCGCGGATTTTGGGGTGATTGCTATCAATGATTTCGGTTGGCGCTAAGTAGATGGAATCGACCTCATTTATCGTGCTCATGACGATGCTCTAAGAATCCCTTTAAGCGTATCCCAATGTATAGCTACGTTTAATTTTACTTTGTCTCAGAGTTCATAATCCAGAATTCACCAGAAAGGCAATCAAAATTGACTTCAGCTAAGCTACCGCCTATTTGAACCGCAGAATGTCGAATCCGCCTCAGGCGGAAATATCGAAGTAATTACTTCATCATTCTGCGGTTTCTTGTTCTGCTGTTCGATATTCAGTACTTTAAACCATCTGTCCTCTGTCGTCTGTCCTCTCATCGCCGTTTCTCCGCATCCCCACCTCGTCCCGCTGTGCCTAGTGCTCAGTGCATAGTGCCTAGTTTCCAATGCTGCCTGCTGCCCGCTGTCAGCTGTATTTCCCTCTACTCTATGCCCTATGCCCTCTCCCCATATCCCCCACCTCCAGGCGTCTCAATTCTAACAATGTCATTCTTCTTCAAGGCAGCAGAAAACTTTCCCGGCTTTTCCATTGGTTTCCCACTTCTTATTATGAGGTTTTTGCCTGGCGTTCCAGATTCACCACCTTTAAGACCGTAAGGAGACAGTCTTCTTCTCTCCGATAAAACGGTGATTTCCGCATCGGACTGCAGATGGATCTCCCTGACGATACCGTCTCCTCCTTTGTGCAAACCATTACCACCAGTTCCGCGGCGAATGGAATACTCGGTGACCAGGAAAGGATAACTATATTCCAATGCTTCGATGGGAGTGTTCAAGGTGTTGGTCATATGGGAATGAACCCCGCTCTCCCCCTCACCTTCGGCTGTACCACCCATGCCGCCACCAATGGTCTCATAATAGGCAAAGGGTCTGCCGTTTCTAGGATCAATCCCCCCAACGGTCACATTGTTCATGGTACCCTGGCTGGCCGCCGGTATTTTCTCGGGTAAAGCCTTGGCAAGTCCACCCAGTATTACATCAACGATCCGTTGCGAAGTTTCAACATTTCCTCCGGCCACGGCCGCTGGAAACTGAGCGTCCACCACAGTCCCCTTCTTAGTCATAACGTTTATGGGCCTAAGTATGCCACCATTGGTGGGGATATCTCTTGCCACCAGGGAGCGAAAAACATATAGCACCGCAGAGAGGGTGATAGCATAAACAGCGTTGATACTGCCACCGACCTGCAGGCTGGATTTG
>JASFKF010000454.1:0-3045 GCA_050118775.1 Syntrophobacterales bacterium | reverse complement strand
CCAATCGGCCGCAAATGCTTCGGTCCTTGCAGCGGAGGAGAACGTCAAGGGAGTCGAGGAAGGGGAAGTACGTTTAAATAAAGTGCGGGACGCCTTGGAAAACATTATTGCCATGGCCGAGCAAACTGCGGAGTCGGCGAGGCAGATTTCTGTGGCCACAAACCAACAGAAAGAGGCGAGCGAACAGGTGGTCAACACCATGAGAGAAATCTCTAAAGTGGCACAGCAAACTGCGGCTGCTTCAAAGAACACTATCTCCTCAGCCAGCGATCTCAACCGGCTCTCGGAGGAGCTTAGATCAAGGGTTAGTGAGTATAAGATTGAATAGGGTCAGTTGTCCGTGACCTAAAGTCGCATAGCGCAAAAAAGAAGTGAACGGTAAATGGTGAACGGTAAACGGTAGGGGATCCAGAGCATAATCGGTTTACCGTTCACTGTTTACCGTAAGCCATGCGCTTAGCGCTGTGCGCTATGCTGCGAACGGAGTGAGCTACAACTGACTGAGAAGACTATGAGCGAAGATACCGATCTGTTCTTGACCTTAAAAGATGATTATCGGGAGGCCCTTGAGCAGTTCAATGATGCTTTGCTGCGGCTGGAAACCAATCCGGAAGATCATGATTCGCTGGAAAGAGCAAGCCGGCAGCTGCACAACATCAAAGGATTCGCCAATCGGTTGAGGGCGCCGACCCTTGGCCAATTGGCCCATATATTTGAAGACGTCCTGGTGGCAGTAGATGCGGCCCGTTTACCCTTCGATGAATCTCTCGCCAACCTTTTCTTTGATGGCATAGATCTTTTTGTCCATTACCTAAGAACCAGAGAAGTGGATTCCGCCAAGGTGGCCGAGCTGGTTGAGGAACTGGAGCCTCTGCTCTTCACTGCCATTGAAGAAATAGAAGAGGAAACTGCCTCCGAGGATATGGAAGCGCTCCTGCCAGATTTTATTGCCGCTGCTCGCGACAATGTGGAGGCCATAAACCTTGGCCTGGCAGTTCTGGAAAAAGAGCCAGCAAACAGTGAAGTACTGCAAGAGGTATATAGAAATGCCCATAGTCTCAAAGGTTCGGCCATGACTATGGGATTTGAGCGGATGGGAAAGCTGGCTCACCACATGGAGGACGTCCTCCGGGCCCTGCAAAAGAACCAACTGCCAGTAACAACAGAAGCGTGCGACGCCTTGTACGAGACCAATGATGCCCTTACGGTAATGCTGGATACCCTTGCAGCCAGTAAAAGGATTAGAGTTGACGCAGAGAGCACCATGGCGCGGCTTGCCAATTTACTGCCTGAGCTTCAGCCTTTAGAAGGCGCCATGGTGGCAGAGGTGGCCAGGCCCATTATCGAACCGACCCCAGTCAGCGAGACCAGCGTCTCGACTATGGATACTGTTAGGGTGACGACAGCAAAATTGGATGAACTTGTGAACCTGGCAGCCGAGGCGACTGTGGCTCAACTGCACCTGTCAAGCGAAGTTGATCGGCTGCTGCAAATCCGAGACAGATGGCAACAGCTGCGACTTCACGAATACGGTGCTCTTCAACTGGCTGAGCCAGTCAGAGATGAGGGTTTAGTAAAAAAATTCTTTGAACTTGGAGACTCCCTGGAGGAAATGGGCCGTCGGTTGCAGGATGCCGCAGAAAATGCCGGGCGTCACGTTGAGACCTTGCAGCATCGGAGTATGGAAATTCGCATGTTGCCTCTGGCCCTGGTCTTGAATACTTTACCCAGGGCAGTGCGCGATCTTAGCCGGCAATTTGGCAAAAAGGTTGCTTTTACAGTAAGGGGAGAACAAACAACTATCGACAAACGCATCCTCGAGCAAATAGGCGATCCTCTGATTCATCTGCTGCGCAACGCCCTGGACCACGGACTGGAGACGCCCAGTGTCAGAAGAAGCGCTGGCAAGCCGGAGATCGGAACAATCAGGCTGGAGGCAAAGCAAGAGGGAGCCAAAGTACTTATCATCCTGGAAGACGACGGGCGGGGCATTGATTCTCAACTCCTGAAAAAAGCCGCTTTAGACAAGGAGTTAGTGGATGAAAAGGAGATTGCAGGTTGGACCGAGGCTCAGCTTCTAGAGCTTGTCTTTTTCCCAGGCCTAAGTACAAGTGGCCTGGTCACTGATATCTCTGGGCGTGGAGTGGGGATGGATGTTGTCCGTGCCAATGTGGAACGTTTGAAAGGTCAGGTGGAGGTCGCTTCGGAACTGGGCAAAGGAACTACTTTTACCATATCCCTACCTCTTACCCTGGCAACAGTTCATGCACTCATGGTTCAGTGCGCGGGTGAAGTCCTGGCCGTGCCCGCTTTCTCTGTGGCCAAGACTTTTCAAGTTCCTGTGCGGGAAATCAAATCTATCCAGGGACGGCAGGCAGTGGTGCATCAGGAAGAGATTCTGCCGGTGAGAAGTCTTGCTGCCACTTTGGGCTGGAAAGAAAGGAATGGTGGTTCGCTGACGGAAGGCAAGGTTCTGATCGTAATCCTGCAAGCTGGAGAGCGCAAGGTGGGCTTCCTTGTGGAGAATATATTGGGGGAGCTCGAGATTGTCAGCAAAGACTTGGGGACCCATCTCAGGAAGGTAGACTATGTGGCAGGTGCCACCATTCTAGGTTCTGGCGAGGTGGCGATTATTTTAGATGTACCCCAGCTGTTGTGGCGCGGGCATGCTGAGGTAAGAAAGCAGGAAGGTGCACCGGAAGAGGAGGTCAGCTCGACAATTGGCCAGTTGATCCTGGTGGTGGAAGATCAAGTGGTGACGCGGCAGATGGAAAAAAGCATCTTGGAAGCGGCCGGCTATCAAGTGGTCACTGCGGAAAACGGTTTAGATGCTCTAAACAGATTGGGGCAACAGGACTTTGACTTAATACTTACAGATATCCTAATGCCAAAAATGGACGGCTTTGCTCTCACCAAAAGAATTCGCTCCAATGAAAAAACCAAGGATTTGCCGGTGGTGGTTGTGACCTCAATGGAGAGTGAGGAGGACAAGCGACGGGGGCTGGAGGCTGGCGCCAACGCATATCTAGTCAAAAGCAGCTTTGA
>JASFKF010000453.1:0-3053 GCA_050118775.1 Syntrophobacterales bacterium | reverse complement strand
GCCTCCAGGTCGAGTTTCTTGAATTCCTCAGCGTAGTTGAACTCCTCGCCCATGGGATTGCTCAGGTGAGAGTGCTGGTGAAGAATCCTGAGGTTCAACTGGTTCGGCCACCAGTCCCGGACCATCTTACCACCGCCGGCAGTGGATCCCATTACCGGGGACTTGCTATCTTCCTTCATAATGTTTTCTCCTTTCTTTGATAATCTTTCAACTTGCTCTGCATTTATCGCAAAAGCCTTCCAAATGGACAATTTTTTCCATAACCACAAACTTGTCATCTAGCTCTGGTGGTACCTCTAGTCCATCGTATGATTTGCTTTTGAAATCTACTATCTTCCCACATTGTATACATCTGAAATGATGATGGGGTTCGAGGTTAGGATCGAAACGCTTGGGATCCCCAGAGCTTTCCACAGCCCTGGCCAGGCCGATCTTCTGAAAAGTCAAGAGGGTACGGTTTACCGTGTCTAAAGAAATGTTGGAAAAGTATTCCCTTACCTTATTAAAGATTGTAACAGCCGATGGATGTTCGGCAGAGGAAATCAACTCTTTATAAATGGCAACCCTTTGAGGAGTGATGCTCAAACCATGTTCGCGGCAAATGCTTTCGAAGGAAAGCAGCCTCTCTTCTGTCTTATGGTCTGCACCATTCATATAGACTGTAACCGATTGAATTAAAGGAAAGTAGGGGTAGCAGATAAAACCAGCTAAATCCTGACTCTCTTTGAATTATTACTAAATAGGATGCCAACTTATATCGTAGTTAATCCTATTTGTCAATCCCCTTCTCGATTTTATCTGGATCGTTGAAAAAGAAATCGTCAAGGCGAAATGGTGGATAGAGCATGGAGAGAAGAAAATCAAGTTGTGATCCGTTATTTTGCGTTTCTCCTTTTGACATCATTTTCCGCTTATGGTAATAAAGTCATAAGCAAAAAGTGATCACTCGATCCAATCTTTTGGCCCTTTCAGTTTGCCTGAGGAATTAAACAATGAAGCCTTTGATGAACACCAAGGAAGTTTCTCAATACATTGGAATAAATGAAAAAAAGATATACAACCTGATCATGACTAAGGGTCTGCCTGCTACCAAGGTTACGGGCAAATGGCTCTTTCAGCGCCACCTGGTGGACAGGTGGCTGGAGCACCATACCGAGAACTACCCCCCAGCTGAGAAGAGTCCAGATACTTACAAAAACTTACTTATAGTAACCGGAAGCAACGATTTATTACTCGACCAGCTTCTGGAAGTGTTCGCTCGACGGTATCCACTTCCCCTTCCTTTGTTCAGTAACTTGGGGAGCATGGGAGGAATTCGGGCCCTCAAGGAGAATCTCTGTCACATCTGTTCTTGTCACCTACTGGAGTCGGATGGAGATGAGTACAACTTCGCCTACGTGGAGGAGGAATTCGGTAATGACGTGACCTTGGTTAACTTTTGCAAGAGATTGCAAGCGATAGTGGTGCCTAGGGGCAATCCAAAGGGAATTACGGACCTGGCTGATCTAACCAGCGGGCGGCTGCGGATCGCCAACCGCAAGAAAGGCACCGGAACTCGCTTGATTTTAGACCAGGAGCTAGAGCGACAGGGTGTGAGCGGTGATCAGGTTCCAGGGTACGAGACGGAATTCGCCCGTCACCTCGATGTGGCCCTGGAGGTATTGGCGGAAAGGGCCGATGCGGGGTTGGCAATCGCTGCTGTTGCAGAAATGCTGGGATTGGAGCAGGTGGAGGTGCGCTGGGAACGCTATGATTTCATCATGCGCAAAGATGTCTTCTTCAGCCGCAACGTTCAGATGCTCCTGGCTCTCCTACGAGATGAGGAGTTTATTCGTTTGAGCAACAAATTTTCTGGGTACGATCTGAGTCTGTCGGGACAGGTTGTTTTTCGGGGCTAGAAAGGAGAAGAAGTGATGAAGAAAGGTTTGTTGTTTCTTGCTGGTGTAGTTATTGTGATGCTTGCTTTCAGTCCGGTAGATGCCGCTGACAAGGTGATCAAGATGTCCACCACCACCAGCACGGAGAACTCCGGCCTTCTGGATGTGCTGCTGCCGGAATTGGAGAAGGATACCGGCATAAAAGTCAAGGTTTTCGCCAAGGGAACGGGTGCGGCCATCCGAGACGGCATGGACGGCAACGTGGACATCATCTTCGTTCACGCCAAGGCGAGAGAGGAGAAATTCGTGGCCGACGGTTACGGCGCCTACAGACTGGGGGTCATGCACAACGACTTTGTCATTGTTGGTCCGAAGGCCGACCCGGCAGGCATCAGGGGTAAAAAGGATGCAGCCCGGGCCTTGACTATGATTGCCAGCAAAGAGGATTCCTTTGTTTCCAGGGGTGATGACAGCGGCACTCACACCAAAGAGCAGGCTTTGTGGAAGGCCAGCGGCATTCCTTTGGAGACAACCAGCACTGAGATCATACGGAAGGGCAAAAAGAAAAAGCTGTCTTTTCTTTATCCGGGTGGACTGGGTAAGTGGTACTTTTCCATTGGACAGGGCATGGGTAAAACCCTGACCTATGCGGAGGAGAAGCAAGCATATACTTTGACTGATCGGGGGACCTACTTGAATTACAAATTCGGCAGGCAGCAAGGTCTGGATCTGGAGATCCTCTGTGAGGGCGATCCACTTCTTTTCAACCCCTACGGAATCATCCCCATAAATCCGGAGAAGTACCCACACGTCAAGTTTGACTTGGCCGACCAGTTTGCCAAATGGCTTGTATCGCCCAAGGTACAGGCTATTATTGCCCGATACAAGATTCAGGGACAGCAGGCTTTTTATCCGGACGCCGTTCCCGATGCAAAGTAATGTCTGTACAGTAAAGTAAGGCCGAATTAAGGAAAGAGCTTCCGGTTTCATATTACCGGAGCTGTTGAAGATCTATTAAAATCAAACCGGACGGGGGTTTCCCCCGTCCAAAAAATTTTTATAATCATAGGTCATTTTCCAAGCAAGGCACGAAGGCAGATCATGGAATTTTTCTTGGACAGTTTTTTTTCAGCACTATTACTTCTATGGTCTCTTGATCCGGAACTGGTGGAAATC
>JASFKF010000452.1:0-3056 GCA_050118775.1 Syntrophobacterales bacterium | reverse complement strand
TTTCTTAACAAATTAATAATTTTTTTCACAAGTTCTAATCACTACCGCAAAAAGACCCCCAATACTATATCGTTGATACAGGAAATCTATTCGCAGATTTTTTTGGCTTGATGATCAACGGGGCTGCCCCACCACACGCAGGCAAAAATAATTTAAAAAAATAAGTATCAGGTTTTTATTGCTCTGGTGCGAATGAAATAGGGAATCTGGCGCAAGAACTCTGAATCAAGAGTAAGAGTTTTTCTTCCATCCTCGAGCTAAAACTCGTCAACAAGTGTTTTGAGTTTTGCTAAAGATATTTTTACTCAGGGAAAAATTGATTTCGGAACCTTGGATGTCCGAATCGATTCTACCCTCACAGATAAACGTTTGTGTATGTACTTATAACTACTAAACCTCAAGGCGCTTAACTGGAGGACGCGATGGAAAAAGAAAAGGACTTTTACCAAAGGCTGTCGGAAAGTGGGGTCTCACGGAGAGACTTCATGAAGTTTTGTACCGCCCTGACAGCGACTATGGGTCTCAGCGCCACCTGGGTGCCCAGGGTAGCTGAAGTCTTTGCCGCTCCCAAGCAAAGACCGCCAGTAATTTGGCTCCATTTTGCCGAGTGCACTGGATGTTCGGAGGGTGTCTTGCGGACCATGTATCCGTGGATCGATACACTCGTTCTGGAGATCATCTCCATGGAGTATCACGAAACGGTTATGGCCGCTGCCGGCCACCAGGCAGAAGACGCCTTGGCTGCCGCTGTCAAGAGGTACCAGGGCAAATACATTTGCGTGGTAGAGGGTGCCGTGGCAACCAAGTACAATGGGGCCTATGGCAAGATTGGCGGTCGCACCTTTTTGGAAATTGCAAACGACGTTTGCAAGAAGGCCGCTGCCACCATTTGCATTGGGGCCTGTTCCACTTTCGGTGGTGTTCAAGCGGCTGCGCCCAACCCAGGCGGTTACAAGGGAGTTGGTGAGGCGATCGGCATCAAGACCGTCAACATCGCTGGCTGTCCACCTAATCCCATAAACTTTGTTGGTACCGTAGTAAACTATCTCCTTTTAGGCAAACTTCCGGAACTGGACAGCCTTGGCCGTCCTCTCTTTGCTTACGGAAAAACGGTTCATGATCAATGTCCCAGAAGGGGCCACTTCGAAAATGGCGAATTCGTCACGGAATTTGGCTCCGAAGAAGCCAAAATGGGCTACTGCTTGTACGAAATGGGATGCAAGGGTCCATCAACTTACAACAACTGCCCTACTGCCAAGTTCAACGATGGCACTAGCTGGCCAGTAGAGGCGGGTCATCCTTGCATCGGTTGCAGTGAGCCGGATTTCTGGGACAAAATGAGCCCATTTTTCGAGAGTACCTAGAGACCAAAATGAATCGTTCGCTAAATTCCAGAGACAGAGAGGAGATTACATATGGCTAAGAAAATCACGATCGATCCGATCACCAGAATAGAGGGCCACCTACGGATCGAAGTGGAGGTGGCCGGAGGCAAGGTTGTCAACGCCTGGAGCTCTGGTCAGATGTTCCGGGGTATCGAGATCATTCTGCAAGGGCGTGATCCCCGGGATGCACCCCTGTTCACTCAACGTTCCTGCGGGGTCTGAACTTACACCCATTACCTGTCCTCGGCGAGGGCAGTTGAAAGTGCTGTTGGTGTAAAGATCCCCGCTAATGCTCGTATTATTAGAAATCTACTCATGGGAGCCCAGTTTCAGCACGACCACATCGTCCACTTTTACCACTTGCATGCTTTGGACTGGGTTGATGTGGTCAATGCCTTGAAGGCAGATCCCAAAAAGACAGCAGCCCTGGCAGACAACGTCAGTAATGCCCCGTGGGGCGGTACTGCTTATTACAAACAGGTAGCGCAGAGGCTCCAGACCTTCGTGAACAGTGGCCAATTAGGTCCTTTCACCAATGGCTACTGGGGACATTCTGCCTACAAACTGCCGCCTGAGGCTAACCTGATGGCCGCTGCCCATTACATTGAGGCACTTCGCCTTCAGGCCAAAACAGCCAGGATGCACGCCATATTTGGGGCCAAGAATCCCCATCTTCAGAGCCTGGCAATAGGCGGGGTGACTTGCGTCAAAGATCTGACTCCCGACAGGATTGCAGAGTTCATATACCTCTGGAGGGAGACCCAGGATTTCATTGAAAACGTTTACGTTCCAGATCTGCTTGCGGTTGCCAGCTTCTATAAAGACTGGGGAGCCATTGGTGGCACCTCCAACTTCCTGGCATGGGGCGAATTTCCCGTAACCGACAAAGAGCCGGATAGTCTCCTAATGCCCAGAGGAGTGATAATGAAGCGGAACCTTAAAGGGGTACAGATGGCTCAGCAGCAGCAGGTCACTGAGCACGTGGCCCGCTCCTGGTATGATGGTAGTAAGGATAGACACCCCTTCAAGGGTGAAACCCAACCGAAGCATGGTGATTACAACACAAATAAGAGATACTCCTGGTTCAAGGCACCCAGATATGATGGCGAGCCATGTGAAGTGGGTCCCCTGGCTCGGGTTCTTGTGGCCTATGCTAAGGGAGACAAGGCCACTCAGACGGTGGTGAATAAGACCCTGGCAGATCTGGGTATCCCGGTCACCGCTTTATTCTCCACTCTCGGCAGGACGGCTGCCCGAGGTCTTGAGACCGTCGTCATCGGCCAGGCCATGGAAGGTTGGATCAATGAACTGGTGGGTAATCTGAAGAATGGAAACGATAAGACCTATACCCCATGGAAGATGAAAGACGGCATGGGATACGGTCTCAATGACGTGCCCAGGGGTAGTCTGGGTCACTGGGTCCAGATCGAAAAAGGGAAGATCAAGAACTACCAGTACGTGGTTCCCTCAACCTGGAATCTGGGACCCCGTGATGCCAAAGGCAAAATGGGTCCGGTGGAAGAGGCTCTGATTGGTACACCCATAGCCGATCCGAAGCGACCACTGGAGGTACTGAGGACCGTCCATAGCTTCGATCCCTGTATCGCCTGCGGGGTGCATGTAATCGATCCCGACTCCAACCAGGTCTATAAAGTCAGGGTGACATAAGCA
>JASFKF010000451.1:0-3059 GCA_050118775.1 Syntrophobacterales bacterium | reverse complement strand
GCCCTCTGCTCACTACTGATCACCCATTACCTATAGTGTCGCAAGCGAGACCTTGCTTCAGCAAAATTTTTGCATGGGGATGGAAATTATAGGACTTGCTAAAGACGGAAGCAAGACCTTCCGGTTAATCCTTTTATCCATTGAATAGTGTGCCACGGAGAAATATAATGCTTTTTCATGTAGCATAGTAAACTGAGTCCTTTAACCTAGGTCAAATATCAATGGCTTTGCTGATAAGGATAACCAGCTCTTTTGGAGTACTGGAATGTTGAGCTAGGTTTTAGTGTTCAGGTCTATCATTTCTGAAACCTCACACCTGAAACCTTTTAAGAAAGCGAAAGGAGCCGCGATTATGGCTTTAACGGATCCAGCCCCTCCCACCCATTTCATTAAAAGAATCATCGAGGAGGATCTAAAAACAAACAAATACGATGGCCGAGTTATGACCCGGTTTCCTCCCGAGCCGAATGGCTATTTGCATATTGGACACGCCAAATCCATTTGTCTCAACTTTGGCCTCGCCGAAAGTTATGGCGGGTTCTGTAACCTCCGCTTTGATGACACAAACCCTACTAAAGAAGAAGTCGAATATGTGGAATCAATCAAAGATGATGTCCACTGGCTAGGTTTCGATTGGGATGACCGCCTTTACTATGCCTCCGACTACTTTGAGCAGTTATACGATTACGCAGTGCAGCTCATCGAGAAAGGTAAGGCTTACGTTGACAGCTTGAGCGCGGAGGAGATAAAAGAATATCGCGGTACCCTGACGGAAGCCGGCAAGGAGAGTCCGTACCGGAATCGTTCAATTGAGGAGAACCTGGATCTTTTTCGAGGTATGCGGGCGGGTGAGTTCCCAGACGGCACTCATGTGCTCCGGGCAAAAATCGACATGGCCTCGGGCAATCTCAACATGCGGGATCCGGTGATGTACCGAATTTTGCATGCTGAGCACCACCGGACAGGCAATGAATGGTGTATCTACCCCATGTATGACTGGGCCCACGGTCTTTGTGATTCTATTGAAAAAATCACCCATTCAATTTGTACGCTGGAATTTGAAGACCATCGCCCCTTATACGACTGGTTCCTCGAGGAGTTAGGGGTCTATCGCCCGCAACAAATAGAGTTCGCTCGCCTAAATTTGACTCACACCGTTATGAGCAAGAGAAAGCTGCTACGGCTCGTGGAAGAGGGGTATGTCCGTGGCTGGGATGATCCTCGGATGCCCACCATATCCGGGCTCCGCCGGCGGGGCTATACGCCTGAGGCGGTTAAAGACTTTTCCGAGCGTATAGGAGTAGCAAAAAAAGATAGCATGGTTGATATAAAGTTACTCGAATGGTGCATTCGGGAGTATTTGAATAAACATGCTCCCCGGGTCATGGGTGTTTTGCGGCCTCTCCGTGTAGTAATTGAGAATTATCCCGAAGACAAAGTGGAAGAATTGGAAGCCATAAACAATCCTGAGGACCCCACCATGGGGACACGGATGGTTCCTTTTTCCCGGGTCCTATACGTAGAAAGGGATGACTTTCGTGAAGATCCCCCGAAAAAGTGGTTTCGTCTGGCCCCTGGGCGTGAAGTAAGGCTGCGCTACGGCTACTACATTACCTGCGTAGATGTGGTGAAAGATAAAAAAACCGGCGAGGTGGTTGAGCTCCGCTGCACCTATGATCCCGCTACAAAAGGCGGCTGGTCACCTGACGGACGCAAAGTAAGGGGGACTTTGCACTGGGTTTCGGCTGGTCATGCCATGGAGGCAGAAGTGCGATTATATGATCATCTCTTCCTAAAGCCGAACCCAGAAGAAGTAGAAGAAGGTAGCGATTTCAAAAGCAATGTTAATCCAGCCTCTTTGGAGATATTGCATTCTTGCCGCCTCGAGCCCTCTTTAGCTGGTGCTACTTCGAAAAGTCGCTATCAGTTTGAAAGACTGGGATACTTCTGTCTCGACCCGGACTCTTCTGCTGGTAAGTTGGTATTTAATCGGACGGTGACCTTGCGCGATACCTGGGCCAAGATTGAGAAGAAGATGAAGGAAGGGAGTGGTTAGCAAGCAGCTGGCACCGGACAGCAGGCAGTTAAGTTAATTAGAAAATTAGGGAATTAGGACATTAGGGAATGAGGGAGTTAGGGAATAAGTTTAATAGGCAAGTGGTTAGCCGTTTACCGTTTACGACTTGAACGATTTGACGATTCGACTAATTAACTAATCGACCAATCAACTAATTAGCCTCAAGCATTAGGCGTTTTGACCCGCCAACGGGTACCCTCGGGCTTATCCTCTACGACAATAGACATCTCGGCCAGCTTGTTTCTTATCTCATCCGCACGAGCCCAATTTTTCTCTTTCCTCGCCTGAGCTCTTTCTGCGATCAATTCTTCAACCTCCTCTTGGCCGATACCCAGTACTTCCAGAGACATCCGCCTGTGCTCCCGGAAGAATTCTTCAGGTGATCGCTCCAACAGACCCAAAACGTTAGCACATTCACGCAAGCGAAGGCCTCCTTGCGCAAGTAGCTGTTTCTCTTCAGGAGTCGGCTTCCGCGACAGGCTGTCTTGAAATCGATTCAGACCCCTGGACAGATCAAAGAGCTGACCCAATGCTGCTGCAGTGTTGAAATCGTCGTCCATATCATCCTGAAATCTTGTCAAAATACTATCAATTCTTTTACGTAAGCTGGTGAACTCGGGGTCCTCACTTGTAGGTAACTGTTCTGAACTGGAAATTTCACCCACAAGTTCGCTTACCTGCTCTATGGTGTGATAAAACCTCTCGAGACCTCTCTCTGCCTCAGCCATACTTTCAGGAGAAAAATCCACCGGGCTTCGGTAATGGCTCGACAGAAGAAACAAACGCAGAACCTCGGGTTGATAACGTTCGTATACCTCTCGAATAGTGAAGAAATTGCCTAGAGATTTGGACATCTTTTCCTGGTTAACGTTGACGAAACCATTATGTACCCAATATTTAGCAAAGCTTTTACCGAAAGCCGCTTCAGACTGGGCAATTTCGTTTTCATGGTGGGGGAAAATGAGGTCTTTGCCTCCTCCGT
>JASFKF010000450.1:0-3059 GCA_050118775.1 Syntrophobacterales bacterium | reverse complement strand
AGGAGTGTTATGGGAACCAAGAAGACCTTGGTTTTCGTCTGTTTAGTGGTAGTAATGTCCACGGTTAGTGGACTTTTGTTTGGAAGGTTTTTTGCTTAACAGCGGTCAGCGTTCAGCGTTCAGCTGTCAGCAGTCAGAGATTAGATGGGAGAATTTAGATTTTAATTTTTTTGGCTGATCGCTGACGGCTGAAAGCTGATTGCTTAAATTGTTGGAGGTTGAATAATGGACATAAAAATTCTCGGTCCCGGGTGTCCAAAATGCCACACCTTGGAAAAGAATACCCGGGAAGCAGTAAAAGAACTTGGCCTTGATGCTGAAGTGAGTAAGGTAACAGATGTGAACGAGATCGCCGGCTACGGCGTCTTCATTACCCCCGGTCTGGTGGTAGACGGAGAGGTCAAGTTGGCTGGTAAGGTAGCTAGTAAGAGCGAGGTTAAGAAGATACTGAGCACATAAAGAAAAAGGCACAAGGCCGAAGGCACAAGGCGCAGGGAGACAATATATAGGACTTTTTTTACCTTGCGCCAAACGCCTTGACCGTATTTAAGGGCAGCTGGCAGAAATCAGAGATCAGAAGACAGAAGACACTGTTTGCTGCGGGGGCGGCTTTCTGGCCCGCCTCGCCTGAGTCAGCCTCAGCCGGACGATGGCGGGCAGGTAGCCGCGATGGAGGTGTCATTGCCCAAGCTGAAGATGACCGGCAAAACAGGCTAAACAGGCTCAACCGACCAAACTGGCGTAACTGGCTAAACCAACAATAGGAATTTGCTGTGACTGAGCAAGACGAGGTTGTCAAAATCAGAGTTGGTCAATTCACTGTTGGAATAGTGGGCCTTAAAAAAGCCTTGGAAAGGGCGGTTGACACAAACTTAGCTTCTGATCAGGCGGTGGCTGGGTATTTACTGAAGCAACTCAAAACCAAGAACTACATTCCTCCACGCGCCGAACCTGAATATGCCCAAGCCTTTCTTAGGGAGTACAAGAAGTATAAGGGAGAGGAAGTTGGGGCTGAGAAATCGCAAGGTCTCGATGTCAAGATTCTCGGCCCTGGATGTCCCAACTGTGACAAGTTGGAGCAAATGGTCTACAAAGTCATGGCTGATGGGGGAATAGTGGGCAGCGTGGAACATGTGAGAGATTTGAAGGAGATAGCTTCCTATGGACTGGTAGTAACGCCAGCCTTGATGATAAATGGCGAAATCAAGGTATCCGGACGGTTACCGAGAGACAGTCAACTGCGACAATGGCTGGAGCAAGCAACAGAAAGCTAGCAGAGAGCATGGGGCATGGAGCACGGAGTATAGAGTCAGGAGTCAGATTCCAGAATTCAGGAGATAAGAAAACAAGACCTAATTTTTCTTAACTACAGGCTACTGAATTCTATTATATAAGGGCTTGTGCCCTAAGCCCTATGGCTGTTGTACGTACTATTAAATTCCATAAACATTTGCTATGTTGCCCCTAATTTTGCAAATTTAGGTCAAGGCAAAAAAAGCTGGAATGAACCATGGCAAAATCTGATGCAAAGGTGAGCCTCCTTACAGAGCAAGACCTCTACCTTTTCAACGAGGGAAGTCACTTCCGCCTACACGAAAGACTGGGGTCCCACTTGATCTCGAAAGGCGGTCTGGAGGGAACTTACTTTGCAGTTTGGGCGCCCGATGCTGAGAAAGTCTTTGTCATGGGTGATTTCAACGGTTGGAGCAAGGATCGTCACTCCCTGCAACCTAAAGACCGCTCGGGGATCTGGGAAGGATTTATTCCTGGAGTGGGCAAGGGTGCCCGCTACAAGTATCACATCGTTTCTCGCTATCACGGCTATCGGGTGGATAAGGCCGATCCCTTTGCCTTTTACAATGACCCGCCTCCGGAAACCGCTTCCATAGTCTGGGACTTAGGCTACACCTGGAGTGACCAGGAGTGGATGGCAAACCGCGGCAACCACATTTCACCCGACTCGCCCATTTCGATCTACGAACTTCACCTGGGCTCTTGGATGAGGGCGGTTGAAGAGGACAATCGTTGGCTCACCTACAGGGAGCTTGCCCCCAGGCTGGCAGAGTATATAAAGAAGTTAGCCTTCACCCACGTGCAGTTCCTTCCCGTGATGGAGCACCCATTTTATGGCTCTTGGGGTTATCAGGTGAGAGGGTTCTTCGCTCCCACCAGTAGATACGGTACACCACAGGATTTCATGTATCTCATAGATTTCCTGCATCAAAACGACATTGGGGTGATTCTGGACTGGGTGCCCTCGCATTTCCCCACAGACGAGCACGCCATAGGGTTTTTTGACGGGACGCATCTTTATGAACATGCAGATCCGCAAAAAGGATTCCACCCAGATTGGAAAAGCTTCATCTTCAACTATGGTCGGGCCGAGGTCCGCAGTTTCCTCATAAGTAGTGCCCTTTACTGGCTGGATACTTATCACGCGGACGGTTTGCGGGTGGATGCTGTTGCTTCCATGCTCTATCTGGACTATTCTCGGGAAGAAGGCGAATGGATTCCCAATGTTTACGGCGGCCGCGAAAACCTGGATGCCATTACCTTTCTCCGTCGCCTCAACGAGGAGATTTATCGTGTCCACCCAGATGTACAGACCATAGCTGAGGAATCAACCGCATGGCCCATGGTATCCAGACCCACCTATGTAGGTGGCCTTGGCTTCGGGATGAAATGGGACATGGGTTGGATGTACGACACCCTGACCTACATGTCCAAAGATCCCATCTTTAGAAAGTATCATCACAACCAACTAAACTTTCGACTTCTGTACGCCTTCAGCGAAAACTTTGTTTTACCCCTCTCACACGACGAGGTCGTGCACGGTAAAAGCTCGCTTCTGGGCAAAATGCCGGGAGATCTGTGGCAAAAGTTTGCCAACCTCCGGCTCTTATTTGGGTATATGTACGGACAGCCGGCCAAAAAGTTGCTTTTTATGGGAGGAGAGTTCGGTCAGTGGCGGGAGTGGTATCACGAAGAAGCTCTGGATTGGCATTTGCTCGAATTCTCATCCCACGCCGGACTGCAGCACTGGGTGCAAAATCTGAATA
>JASFKF010000449.1:0-3061 GCA_050118775.1 Syntrophobacterales bacterium | reverse complement strand
TCCTGTCGAGGTTGCTCAACCAAGCGTCGGCTGTTTTCTTGTAGTGCATACCGTTCACTCGCCAGTGGTCTTCCACGGTAAGATCTTTCTGGAAATGGAATAACAGGTCATGAGAGGCCATGAGCCCAGCCGTAAAAAAGTAGTGGCCTAGCCAGTTGTCATCTCCCTCATCCTCGAAGATGTAGGCGAATTTTCTGTGGGTGAAAATGTGGAGAAAAAGTTTCCCTCCCTGCTTGAGCCAGGTGGATATGCGGCCGAGAAGCTTCTCCCAGTTGCGCATGTGTTCAAACATCTCCACAGATACGACCCTATGGAATGTGTTATGAGTGTCGAAAACATTCATATCACTACGTATCACCTCTACATTATCCAAGTTCAAGGTTGCACACTTCGCCTTGATGAACTCCCCTTGCGGGCGGGAATTAGACACGGTTGTCACTCGGCTCTTTGGGTATTTCTCTGCTATCCATCGAGTGAGGGAACCCCAGCCACTGCCGAGCTCCAGGATTTCCATCCCGTCTTCAATCTGGGCCCGATCACAGGTCAGCTCTAACATTGCCTCTTCTGCCCTGTCGAGGGAGTCGATTCCCTGGGACCAAAAGCAACTACTGTATTTCATCCATGTGCCTAAGACTTTTTCAAAAAAAGCCGGGGGGAGTTCGTAGTGTTGTTCCTTGGGTTTGTCCACTTGCACGGCAATGGGGCTATTCCTGAGTTCATCAACGAAACTTGCCAATGCCTCACGCTGTTTCTCAGGGTCGCCGATATCTTCCATGCGCAATCTTTTCTTGTCCAATCGACGTATACCCCAGCGGATAAGCCTATCTGGAAGGAGGCCACGTTCTGCTAGCTCAATGGCAAATCTCATGGTTTCTCCTTTTTAGGAAACCATGGAATGAAGCTGCTCGTGCTCTTTATGTAGGCTTCATATTCAGGCCGACTATCTTTTATTGTCTTTTCCAACAGTGTAACGCCTGAGACTTTCAGCAGGAGAAAAGTTATAAGCAGTGGACTTATCACCACCCAAGCGCTTCCTGGTGTGGCCAAGGTGATAAGAAATAGTCCCCACCAAACCAGAGATTCACCAAAATAATTGGGGTGTCGACTGTAGGCCCACAGTCCCGTGTTCATCACCTTGCCCGTGTTCTCTGGGTCTGCCTTGAAGCGATACAGTTGCCAGTCGGCCACTGCCTCGAATATGAAACCAACAGCCCAAATAATCGCCCCCAGTAGGTCCAACATCACAAGGTTCGCAGGAATCGCTGAGATCTGCCCAACTTGCAGGACAAGGGAAATAACCCACAAGAGGATTCCTTGCAGTCCGAATACGGTAAACAAACTAACCCACCAGAACCGAGCGCCATATTGGGCTCTCCAGGCCCGGTAGCGGCGATCCTCACCATGACCCCAATTCCGGACGAGAATGTAGAGGGCTAAACGGAGTCCCCATAGTGTGGTGAGCAAGGCAATCAGAACTTTTCGACCCAGGTACCCGTCCGCTTGCAGGAAAGTGAGCCAGGCAACCACAACGAACCCTAGACCCCAGAACACGTCCACTATGCTTGCATCCCCTTTGATGAGACTCAGCAACCAGATGGCAAACATCATGGCCATCACCGCCGAAAGGTTAGTAATGAAAATAGACAGCGAGTAATCCATTCATTTCTCCCCTCATTACAGCTGCTCCCATTATCCATTACTTGAGTATTTGGTTTGAACGGAGGGGGTCTGTAACAGATTGTCCCTCGCGCCTAGCTTCAATGGCCGCCAAAATATCTTTATGGATCGTGCGGCTAATGGGATAAGCCAGGGCGATAACAAAAGCAGCAATGTTACACAGAGAAGGTACTAAAGCATACAGGATCCTAAGAGTTAACTGCACCTGCTCTGACTGTTCGACATTGGGCGTGTACCCAACAGCCCCTAAAATAGATAGTGCCAAGCCAACCCCCAGTGCAGCGGCAAGCTTCTTGGTGATAGACCATATGCCGATATATTGGCCCTCTCGTCTCTGGCCTGAGATGAGCTCATCATAGTCAATAACATCAGCCTGCATGGCAGAGGGTATGGCAAGGGTTGCGCCGAAGCCGATTCCCGAGAGAAAGACCAGCACTCCGTAGATGTGGGCATCCCCCGGCCCAAGGAAAAAAACGCCTAAGAAGGCGCCGGTATTTATTACCATGGCAGTAAGCCAGGTAACTTTTTTCTCCAACTTCCGTGCCATATAAATCCAGGCAGGCAGAAAAAGGACGCCCGTAACGAAGTAAATGAGCAGGAAAAGATCAGCTTGCTTTGACTGGAGCACGTATTCTACATAGTAGAGAATTAAAGTAGCCGGCAGATTGCTACCAAAGGCGGCTACAATGTAAGAGACAAGGAGAATTATAAAGGGCCTGTTTTGTGATACCTCTCTCAGTCCCTGAAGCAATCCTTGTTTCTCTCCTCGGAAAAGTTGTGGCCTTTCGCGAATCGACAAAACACACCACCAACAGAAGGCGACTAACAGGGGCGCATAGAGCACAGCAATCCAGAAAAACTTGGCCCGCTCACCTTCGTCGGTTGGCGAAAGACCAAAGGCCCAGGCCACGGCTGCCGGCGAACTTGCCGCCGCAAGAGTGCCCGCGATAAGGGCTCCATCTCTCATACCCAGCAGGGTAGTTCGTTCATCATAATCAAAAGTAATCTCAGGCCCCAGAGACTCGTAAGGAACCACAATCATTGTCCAGAAAAGAAACAAACAAAAAATGGTCACGCCAAACCAGATAGTCTCGAAATATGGAGAAGCCTGGGGTGGATTGAAGAGAAAATACATTGACAGGGAGAGAAAGATGGCCCCAACGGCAATGTAAGGTCTACGCCTGCCGAAGCGAGTCTGTGTCTTGTCGGAAAGAAAGCCAATTGCCGGGTCGGTTACGGCATCGAAAAGCCGCACCGCTAAGATCAAATAACCCAGCATAGCAATATTTACCCCCACCACGTCAGTGTAAAATTTGGGTATGTAGACGTATACCGGTATGCCCACAATGGCAAGGGCAAAGGCAGGAGCCGCATAGGCAAGTTT
>JASFKF010000448.1:0-3063 GCA_050118775.1 Syntrophobacterales bacterium | reverse complement strand
CTTTTTTTAGCACCAAAGAGGTTGGCTACGGTACTGGGCTCGGCCTATCGGTGGCCCACGGTATCATCGAACAGCACAATGGAACCCTCAGCGTTGAGAGCAGGGTAGGCGAGGGCACCGTCTTCACCATCAGGCTCCCGCTCAGAGAGCAAAATCGCTTGGGAGACTAAAGCCAGATGAACAAGAGCCGGATACTTATCGTAGACGACGAGGCCATTGCCAGAGAGAACCTCGAACACATTCTGCAAAAAGATGGTTATGATGTGGTAACAGCGGATAGTGGAATTGCTGCCCTCAAGAAGCTGTCGAAGACCGAATTCGACCTAGTCATGACCGACCTGAAAATGAAGCAGGTGGATGGCATGGAGGTTTTGGCCAGGACAAAGGAGCAGTATCCCAATACCGAGGTGGTGATGCTCACCGCCTACGCCACTCTGAGCACCGCCATTGAAGCAATGCAAAAGGGTGCCTATCACTATATCCCCAAACCTTACAAGATCGATGAGGTGCGGATGATAGCCAAGAGAGCCCTGGAAAAAAAGGGGCTCAAAGACGAGATTCGGGTACTCAAACGGGACTGCTACAGAGGAACGGGAGTCCCTTTTATCATTGGCAAGAGTAGTAAGATGCAGGAGCTTGTGGAACTGGTAGGGCAGATTGCGCCCACCGACTGCAATGTCCTCATTTTTGGCGAAACAGGCACGGGCAAGGAGCTCTTCGCCCGGGCGATTCATTACCAGAGTGGTCGCGCTGAGGAACGTTTTCTCGCTTTCAATTGCGGGGCTTTCACTGAGGAACTCCTCACCAACGAACTTTTCGGTCACGAGAAAGATGCCTTTACCGGAGCCACTACCACCAAAATAGGTCTTCTTGAGGCAGCAAACAGAGGTACTGTTTTTCTCGATGAGATTGGCGATATGCCTGCCTCTATGCAAGTCAAACTTCTGCGGGTGATAGAAGAGAAGTCCTTGCTTCGTGTGGGGGGAACCCAACCAATCAAGGTTGACATCCGCCTTGTTGCCGCCACCAACAAGGATTTGAATAAGGAGGTGGAGACAGGGGGATTCCGCAAGGACCTTTTCTACCGTCTGAATGTAGTCAGTCTTCGCCTTCCTCCCTTAGCGGATCGAAGGGACGACGTGCCGCTGCTGGCCCATCACTTTCTGGGACGTTATGCCGAGGCTCAGGATAAAACGATTGAGGGCTTCTCGGACGAGGCCATGGAAGTCCTGATGAACTACGAATACCCGGGGAACATCCGTGAGCTGGAAAACATCGTTGAGCGAGCTGTTGTCCTTTGTAACGAAGCGGAAATCCTGACGAAGCACCTCCCTCAGGAACTGGGGCAATATACCCTCAAGGTCTACCGGCAATCGAGCCGTCAATTCCCCACCTTGGAGGAGAATGAGGTGGAATATGTCAGCTGGATTTTGAAACAGGTGGACGGTAACAAGACCAGGGCTGCGGAGATACTGGGGATCGATCGGGTTTCTTTGTGGCGAAAGCTAAAGCGCTGGGGATTTGACGAAAATTCCGAGGAGGCGTTATAGCCAGGATACTTCATGAATCACCTGCTGCGACCGCGAAACTGGGAACCCGCTTGCGGGACTGAGCGGAGCGCAGCGAGCGCGAATAATATGGCCGTTCTTCCTGCCGTCCTCGGGTGTCGGCTCCTGCGGCGTACTATTCAAGTACGCCTCGAAACCAACACCCTGCGGTTGCCAGGTGGCACGCCCATCTTCGCAGTCTCGCGACAGTAATTCATGAAGTATCCTGGCTAGCGCAATACGAGATCTACCACCTCCTCCACACTGCCGGCGAGAACCACCTCAATATCCGCACGAATATCAGGGCCAAGGTCATCGAGATCAACTCTGTTTTTCTCAGGAAACACAACGGTCTTTACTCCTGCCCGGCGAGCTGCCAGTAGTTTTTCCCTGATCCCGGCCACCGGGAGGATCCTGCCAGTTAGGGTCAGTTCACCGGTCATGGCCACCTCCCTCTTTGCAGGCCTACCTGCCAAAAGTGAGATGAGGGCCATGGCCAGGGTAAGCCCTGCCGAGGGTCCATCCTTGGTAATGGCGCCGGCAGGTACATGGATGTGGATGTCATGCTCGGAGAAAAAATCCGGGTCAATTTTGAAGCGGTCGGCGTTACTCCGGATGTAACTTAAGGCAGCCTGGGCCGACTCCTGCATGACTTCTCCCAGGGAGCCGGTGAGGATCAACTTATTATTGCCTTTCATCTTGGTGGCCTCAACAAAGATGATATCCCCACCAGTTTCAGTCCAGACCAATCCGGTGGTCACTCCGATACGATCCTTGGCCTCGGCAACCTCGTAGTAGAACTTCCTTGGCCCGAGATATTCCTCCACCAACTCGGGAGTGACGAGGAGAGATTTCTGTTTTCCTCCTTGTTGCAAAACTTTTCGAGCGATCTTGCGGCAAATGGAACCGATCTCCCTTTCGAGGTTTCTCAACCCGGGCTCCCTGGTGTGCTCTCTGATAATTTTCAGCACACCCTCCGGGGTAAATTCAGGAGGAGAGCCGGAAAGGCCCGAGGTTTCGATTTGCCGGGGGACGAGAAACTCGAGAGCAATGCGTTTCTTTTCCTCATCGGTATATCCGGATAGAACCAAAAGCTCCATGCGGTCGAGGAGCGGCCTGGGAATGGGGTCCACCAGATTGGCGGTGGCGATGAACATGACGCCGGAAAGGTCGAAGGGCACATCCAGGTAATAATCCAGGAAGTGCTCGTTCTGTTCTGGGTCCAATACTTCGAGAAGGGCGGAGGCCGGATCGCCCCGGAAATCCTGGCCCACCTTGTCGATCTCATCCAGCATGAACACCGGATTCCTGGACTCGACCCGCCGGACGGCATCGATGATCCGTCCGGGCATGGCTCCGGCGTAGCTGCGACGATGTCCCCTGATTTCAGCTTCATCTTTCATCCCACCCAAAGCCAACCTGATAAATTTTCTCCCCATGGCGGAGGCAATAGATTTTCCTAAGGAGGTCTTGCCTGTGCCCGGCGGCCCGACAAAGCATAGCACCGGACCTCTAG
>JASFKF010000447.1:0-3064 GCA_050118775.1 Syntrophobacterales bacterium | reverse complement strand
CTCCCATTTCTACCCAGGTCATCCAACGAGATCGTCACGCTCAGTATTTCTCCACCTTGGCTATTATTGCTAGCAGCATAGAAAAAATTGCCATCGAAATTCGTCATTTGCAGCGCACAGAGGTTCTTGAGGCAGAGGAATATTTTTCCGAAGGCCAAAAGGGCTCTTCATCTATGCCGCACAAACGAAATCCAATTGGCAGTGAAAACTTGTCCGGACTTGCGCGGTTAGTCCGCTCCAATGCTGTGGCGGCCATGGAAAACGTTCCTCTGTGGCACGAACGCGACATCAGCCATTCTTCCGTTGAGCGGGTTATTGCCCCTGACAGTAATATTCTCCTCGACTTCATGCTCCACCGTCTCACCAACATGGTTGACCGGCTAGTTGTTTATCAAGACAGGATGAGGGCAAATCTGGAGAGCACTGGGGGATTATTTTTCTCACAGCGCGTGCTGCTGGCTTTGACAGAAAGTGGTGTAGATCGTGACGAGGCCTATCGTCTCACTCAGCGAAATGCCATGGCTGTCTGGAACGAGGGTGGCACCTTCAGAGACCGCCTAGCAGCCGATTCGGAGGTCATGGCGCACCTGCATCCAGACCAACTTGAAGAACTATTCGACTTAAACTATTACCTGAAACATGTTGACACCATTTTCTCTCAGGTTTTTGGAGCAGGGGAGTAATGA
Source organism: Syntrophobacterales bacterium (assembly GCA_050118775.1). Lineage (GTDB taxonomy): Bacteria > Desulfobacterota > Syntrophobacteria > BM002 > BM002 > BM002. Next base: position 2,378 of record JASFKF010000447.1, on the reverse strand, counting down.
ATCCCTGAAATTTATACCTCATTCGACTAGACGGCAATAATATGCACATAATAAGGCGGCGGGTAACGCCACCTAGAGCAACAAATCTCACCCTGCTGGTTTTGACTCTGCTCCTCCTGGGCATACCTGTCAAGACTAATTGTGCCAAACTACCAGCCAATTTGCTTATCTCTCCTAAGGCCGACCCGCACCACGTTGTCCTTGTAGAAAAGGCTACTCAGCGACTTTTCGTTTATGAGTTTGCCGGAGACTATAATCTTGTGGCCACCTTCAAGTGTGCCACTGGTGAAAGCCCTGGTGACAAACAGGCAAGTGGTGATCAGAAGACTCCCGAAGGCGTATACTTTTTTACTAGGGCCGTGGGGGAGAGGTACCTAAGTCCCACTTATGGCGCCAGGGCCTTTCCCATGAATTATCCTAATCTCCTGGATCTGAAAAGACACAAGGGAGGCAACAACATTTGGGTCCATGGCACCAACGAAGAACTAAAAGAGCGAAGTACCAATGGCTGCATTGTCCTTGCCAATGGTGACGTGGTTGAACTCGAAAAATACCTCAAGCTCTGGGACACCCCTATTATTGTCGAGAAAGAGCTGAAGTACGAAGAGCGAGACAACCTGCTCCGCCAGGGTCAGTTACTGTTTGACAGGTTTGAGGGCTGGAGCCAGGCTTGGTCACAAAAGGATCTGGATCGCTATCTTTCCTACTATGCCTCAGACTTCACTTGGAGAAATTTGGACCTTCAAGGCTGGCGTAAGAGAAAAGCCTGGCTAAACCATCGCTATAAAATAATTTCTGTCCAGTTCAGTGATATTCGGTTCTTCCGACAAGGAAAGCTGGTTCTGGCCACAGCTGACGAAATATATCGATCTGATCGATTTGCCTCCGCCGGCCTCAAGCACCTGTATCTGGTGCAGAATTCGGAGGAGTGGCGGATTCTGGGTGAGAAGTGGCGAAAATCAGGTCGTCGAGCACCTCCTCCTATACAACTAGCAACTAAACCTCCTGCTGACAGAGAGAATGCTGAAGAATTGGTTCGCCGTTTTGTCGAGGGTTGGAGGCGCGCCTGGGAAGAGGGAACTCTTTCTAAATACCTGGCCTGTTATCATCCTCGATTCAAAGCGGGGGACATGGGGTTCAGAGGCTGGAAACGATACAAAGAACAGCTCTTTCATCGCTCCCAGGAACGAGTCATTCAGTTGACTGATATCAAATTGGAGGTGAATGACAACAGGGCAGTGGTGGTCTGCAAGCAAGAATATAATTCCGACATCCATCAGGACTTTGGCCTTAAAACTCTTCATCTTCTCTGGCATGGCGGCCAGTGGACCATCTTGAGAGAAAACTGGAAACCCCTGACTGAAGGAGGATGAACCCCTCTCATAGTTAGTCTGTCTTTCACCAACCGCATTGGGAAACCTAACTTGGTGGAGACAACTCCCTCTTATGGCGTGTTGGAGTAGTGGAGTGTTGGGTTGTTGAAAAAACAACCATTACTCCAATACTCCACCACTCCAGTACTCCGGTATTCCACTACTCCCTTACTCCAAATTTTCTATAAGGAAACTTTGTGTTAATAGAAGAAATCACCATGAATGATTTTACCTCAGGCCTGGCCAATACGAGTACCGTGATCATCCCTGATGGCGAATCGTTATGAACTCTCCAGAGTTGCTGGCACCGGCAGGAAATCTTGAAAGCTTTTTCGCCGCCTTGGACAATGGTGCCGACGCAGTGTATGTGGGTTATGGTAATTTAAACGCCAGAGCCCTCGCAGCCAACTTCACCCTCGAAGACATAGCCCGGTTGAACGAATACGCCCATAGACAGGGAGTCAAACTTTATGTGGCCCTGAACGCTGTAGTGCGTGAAGAGGAGATCGAGGAAATAGTTAATACCCTTTCCACCCTTTCTCAGGTTGAGCCCGATGGGCTCATAATCCAGGATGGTGCCATTGCCCGGTTATGCCAACTTCACTTTCCCAACTTGAATTTACACGGTAGCACTCTCATGACCGTCCACAACTCCGCCGGAGTTGAACAATTGCACAGCATGGGTTTCCAGCGAGTGGTGTTGGCCCGTGAGCTTACAATTGAAGAACTTGCTCGCATCGCTGCCAGTACCACTTTAGAGTTGGAAATTTTTGTTCACGGCGCCCTGTGCTATTCTTACTCAGGTCTCTGTTTGGCCAGTTCCTTCTATGGGGGCCGGAGCAGCGTGCGAGGCAGGTGTGTGCAGCCTTGCAGACGACTCTATCGCTCAGGCAGACACCAAGGATACTTTTTCTCCCCTAACGATCTCTCTGCCATAGATTTGATCCCCAGGTTGCGCCAACTCAGACTTGCCGCCTTTAAAATTGAAGGTCGCATGAAGCCTTC
>JASFKF010000446.1:0-3069 GCA_050118775.1 Syntrophobacterales bacterium | reverse complement strand
TGCGTTTAAGAGTCGGAGAACCTGTCGTACTTTTTGACGGTAGGGGAAGTGAATTTCACGCAGAGATCTTAGAGGTGGGGCGACGGCTTATTCGGTTCAAGGTGAGCGCTGGTAAAAGGGTAGACCGAGAGTCGCCTCTTGAGCTGATGTTGGCACTAGGACTACCGCGGCCAACCATCATGGATCTAATTGTTCAGAAGGTCACCGAACTCGGAGTAAATGAAATTGTCCCGCTCCGGACAGAGAGGGCGCAACGTTGGTTGGCAGGCGACAAAGACCTCACCAGAATAAAAAGGTGGGGTAGAATAGCTCAAGAGGCGGCAAGACAGAGCGGGCGTAACATGGTTCCGCGTATATGGCCGCTCACCGATTTTCCCCAGCTATTGCACCAGACTGTAGATACGGAACTAAAGCTATTTTGCTGGGAAGAGGAGGAAAAGGAGAACTTGAGGCAGGTTTTCGAAGTGAAAGGTAGAGTTCGCCAGGCTTGTGTACTTATCGGTCCGGAAGGAGGATTCTCCGCAAAGGAGGCTGAAGAGGCTGCTTCTGCCGGCTTCCGAAGTATTTCTCTGGGTCGGCGAATACTGAGGACAGAAACTGCTGCAATTGTGGTAATTGGCCTGATACAATATGAGCTGGGCGACTTGGGTCTTTAGTCTTGACCTGCGGTTGACTTCGGCTATACTGCCTCACAAAACCTACTCCGAATCCACCCAGCCTCTGCTTGCAGGCAAGCAGGGGGTGCGAGATTAAGGAGGCTACTATGAGATGCCCCAAGTGTAATTATGTAAGTTTTGATCATTTAAACAAGTGTCCGAATTGCAGCAGAGATCTTTCTGCCGCTAGAGAAGATCTCAATCTGCTGGATTTCAGACCTGAAGTGCCTTTTCTCCTCGGCAGCTTGGTAGGGGAGATGGAAGGCGGTGGCGCTCAACAAGAGCTCAGCCTTACTCAGGAGACTGAGCTGGAGTTGGGCGGACTGGGCATGAGTGAGCCTTCTGCCTCCGAAGGTATCGATATGGGAGATCTGGAGATCCCGTCCGAGGAGAACTCCTCTGATGAAGTAAGCCTTAGCGAGATTGCCCTGGATGACCTAGAAACTATTGAGGCCTCTGCACTGGGAGATGCTGAAGGTGGGGAGTTGAAGCTGGATGATCTGGCAGAACTGAGCCCCGGAGACTCTAGTGTGGCTGAAGAAGGTGAAGGGTTTTTAGGGCTGGAAATTGAATCAGATGGAGAATCCTTTGAAGATCTGGGCGGTTTCGAGGATGAGATATCTTTGGAGCCGGAAGGTTCAGTCGAGCCAGCACCTACTGATCCAGGAGCAGAGCTTGAATTGGACCTCAATGATGATGATCTCTCTGCCCTGGCAAAAGAGCTCGAGGACCATTTGGATCCAGAGGGCGAAGAAAAGAAAGACTAAGCCGCCAAGTCATTGGAGTCCCGGAAACCTGTTTTTTGGGCGAAGGCAGTCCCGCCCTTGGCGGGGTTGCCAGTAAAGATAGTGAGCTTCCGTGGAGTACTGGAGTATTGGAGTGTTGGAGAAAGCTAAAATCCGAATTTCAAGTTGAATAAGTTTTTAGGATTACTCCATTACTCCACCACTCCATTACTCCAACAGACTCCCGCCTAAAGGAAAGACCTAAAGATCCCCTCAAGAGGTAGCGCAAAGCCAGGTCTATCGGGCCTGGATTCTTTTTTCCCCTTGACAAAAAAACGACTGGATCGTATAAGTCGGGGCGCTCAGGTAATATGCCGAGGTAGCTCAGTCGGTAGAGCAGTGGACTGAAAATCCTCGTGTCCCCAGTTCGATTCTGGGCCTCGGCACCAGAGTTAATATTTGACCCCCACCTGGTACAAGAGCTTAGTCGGTGGGGGTTTTTCTATTGAGAACTCTCGCTTACCTCGCCGCCAGTTTGTTTGAGGGTGAGAGAACTGCCGTAGGTACGGTGGTCTTCGCTTGGTTGGGCGAAAGCCAGGGCACCGTAGCTGCTAATAAGCCTTTCTCCCAAAGCCCCTGACAGCTGCCTGAAAAGCTGGAGCCCATTGTGTGGATCTTCTTCTAGTACTGCCCGGAACTTTTCCCCGTCGAATTTCACCAGTTTTGTGTCTGCCATACATTTGGCGGAAGCGGAATAGTTTTCTCGGCCGACAAGGCTGGACCAACCAAAAGCCTCCCCTGGACGTTCGACCATATAGACGAGTTGTCTAATTTCGCCAACTTCCAGCTTAATCTTCCCTTTGAGCAGAATGTAGAAATACTTGGCCTTTTCTCCTTCAGGGAATAGTATCTCTCCTTCCGTAAAGGTTTCTTTTACTGCGGTATCGTAGACTTTTTTTACGAAATCCTTGCTCATTCCCCTAAAAAGATCCGATTGCTGAATAAACATTTTCTCCTCCTTTAGCTGGTTCCCATTCGGAAAGCCCCGTTTCCAAATGTCATTGTGAGGAGTCCCGCCAGTGGTGGGGCGACGAAGAATCTCTGAGTTCTGGGTTTTCTGGGAGATTCTTCGCGGAGTTTATCCTGAGTCCACCGAAGGACTCAGAATGGTAATCTAGAGCTTCCGTATGGAAACTAGCTACTAATTAAGAGCCAAGGCAGAGCATCCTCTGCCAATGAAGGCAACCATGGGAGAAGGGCGCGGCTAAACTAGAATAGGGAGAATAATTTCTCCAGAAGGAGGTTGATTACCTGAAGAGCGAGGAACGAGGTTGGAGGTAGATGTTGAAGACTATTTTTGAAGAGTTTCTGTCGAGAGCGATTAAATAAGACTATATACGTTAAGTTCGGCCTGATTTGAAACTAATTGTAGGTCTAAACAATCAGCACCATAGAATGGATTGAGGCTGCCACAAACTTATTTTAGCTCATCAATGTCACTAACCATTCTCAGCTCCCTACGGTAAATACACCATTCCGCCGGGAGCGAGGGAGGCCCATTTTAAGTACCATTGGAGAAGCCTCCTTGCTGTTATAGTATATCTACAAGTAGGTTAAGGGGAAGTGGTGATCATGTCAATGGAAAAACTACCCTTGTGATAGGAATACTTTTCACCGAGCCCTCGGAT
>JASFKF010000445.1:0-3069 GCA_050118775.1 Syntrophobacterales bacterium | reverse complement strand
TGCCCATTGGCTGGATTTCGTAAACCAACCGCACAGATTCCTTCTTGATCTTGAGAATACTTGCAAGATCCACGGGGGTTGCCACCAAAACTACGTCGGCTGGAGTTTGGTTTATGGTTGCCTCCAGATCCGCCATTTGTTCAGCTCCGTAGCCCATGGCGGGTAAAAGTTCGGCTATGTGGGGATACAAAACAAAAGTTTCCCGCAAGCTGCCCTGGGCGAATGGCTTAGGATTTACAATTTCCCTGGCACCCAACTCCTTAGCTGCGAGATAGCCTATGCCATGTGACATCTCACCGTGAGTGAGAGTTGGACCATCTTCCACCACTAACACCCGACTGTTTCGTATGGCTTCGGGCCTGTCCACTTGGTAAACGGAAGCTGTTTCTACAATCTGAGCTTCCGGATTTGTCTGGAAAACGATTTCCAAAACCCGCTGGACACAGTGTGGTGGAGCACTATTAACTTTGTTAACCACCAGCACGTGGGCGCGCCGCAGGTTCGTTTCTCCTGGATGATAAAGCACTCCATGGCCAGGTCTGAAGGGATCCAGAAGAACAAGTTCCAAGTCGGGGCGGATAAAGGGGAAGTCATTGTTGCCACCATCCCAGAGAATAATCTGAGGGTTTTCTGCCTCAGCCTCTTTTAAGACTTCTCCATAATCCACCCCAGCAAAGACCACGGCATTTCTTGCTATGAGAGGCTCGTATTCCTCTCTCTCCTCTATGGTGCACTCCTGTCCATTAATATCATCGATGGTGGCAAAGCGTTGGACTCGCTGCCGATAGAGATCACCATAGGCCATGGGGTGGCGGATAACCACGGTGGTAATGTTCCACTGTTTGAGGAGGTCGCAAAGATGCCTTGTAAGTTGACTCTTGCCACAGCCGGTTCGCACCGCGCACACAGATATTACTGGAATATCTGTGTTCAGCATGGTTCCATTTGGCCCGAGAAGAACGAAATCAGCCCCCGCCGCCAAGGCCACTGAAGCGTGGTGCCCCACCATCTCGTGAGATATATCGCTATATGAAAAGACGACTTGGTCTATCGAATGTTTCCTGATGAGCTCAGGTAGTCGCTCTTGAGATACGATAGGTATGCCTTGAGGATATAGGGTCCCTGCCAGGGCTGCCGGGTAGACCTTCTCCTCAATACCTGGAATTTGTGCAGCTGTAAAAGCAATTACTCGGATGTGGGGGTTGTGGCGAAATACCATGTTAAAGTTATGAAAATCACGTCCGCCCGCTCCCATTATGATCACACGTTTCCGCTTTTTGTCTCTGTCCATCTCTCTGGTCTCCGGCCGAGGAGCATTTTGCTTAGCTAGTATAATACTGTATGTATCTCAGGGCGGCAATCGGCAGTGGATAAACACCAGCCGAGTTGTCATTTATCAACTCTCATTTTGCATCTATCATTTTTCATTTTGATGAAGTCTCTTAAAAATTTTGAGTGGCCAGTGTGCAATTAGAAATGCTAAATGAGAGATGTGAGATGACTGGGTGAATTGACTCCGTGCCCGGTCCATCTTATTTTAAAAAGTGGTAGAGTTGCAAACAATCGATTAGCTGGCTCTTAGACAAATTGCTCCAGGGTCTCACTCAATTTGTTTGCAAGCTCATGACGAATTCGGGGCAGGGGGTTTGTTTGCTGCAAGGATTCCAGAGTTGACTCCACCCAGTGTTCCTCATTCAACAGAGGCCATACCACGTCTCTGGCCAGGGGAAGAAAGTCCTCACCAATACGCTTGTTAGCAGAACTGGGCCAGTGTTGCTCGAGAGTCAGAAAGAAAAGAAACAAACGTCTAAACAATCTGAGGTCATATTTGGACAGAGAAAGGTTGTTTTGTTGGCGACTGATAAGACGCCGGCCCAGTTTCTTGAAGCGCTGATATAGTGGAACCCTGACGGCAACGCGTAACGACTCTTCCAGCAGAGAAATCTCCGCCGCGATGTAGTAGTACTGCTCTAAAGTATAATCTTTCAGGGCCAGATTTTCTTGAAAAACCTTGGAAAAGATCGATTTACTCCAATCCATTACCAGGAGAAAACGGGGTTCTTGTCGCCATTGGCGCAAAAGCTCCAGGGAGATGGATGAGTGGTCAGCTATCCAGCTCAGGGAGGCTTTGCCAAGATAGGCCTGCATCAGGGCAGCTCCATACTGGCTTGTGGACAAAGCGATATCTCTGCCACGGAGTTGGGGTGGCTTAGAGGAAGTTTCATACTCATGCAACCTCTGGTGCAACCATCGTTGATAAAGAAAGATGTGGTCCATGAATATCCTATTGCGTTTCTTAGAAAAACATAGGGCAAAACAATTATGCGAGATGAGCGAGACGGGCGAGACGAGCGAGACGTGGAAAACTAAAAATCAGAATTGTCTTGAACCCGACCTCCCGTCTCGCCCGACATCACGTCTCGCTGGGCTATACGCTTTGCGACTAGCAAAGCTAGCCATAATTGAGCTTAGAATAAGGTCGGCGGACTGTCAATGGTGGCATGGTGGATCGAGGGTAGCTAGTCCGTCACCGACCGAAAGGTAAGAGGAGTGAGCATGGAAGTATTGCATCTGGACTTGATCCAGAAAGAGGAAAATGATCTAGCGCCGGTTCGCGTAAGACTCGTGGTCAGAGGTGATTCTACAGACTCAAGTGGGTATGTTCCTCTGACCCCCGATTGTGAAACAATGGAAGGCTTCGAGAAAGCAGTAGGTAAGCTCAAAAAAAGCATGGACAGCATATTAGAGAGAGCCAAAACAGCATTCCAACAGTATCAAAGCCAGGTCAAAGGTGAACCAGGTGTAGCTGATTTTAATAGCCTTGAGGAGATATGGCAAACTTTGGAAGAGTGCTCTTCCATTGAAGAAATGCGAGAGTGCTTCAACGCACTTAGCCTGAGTAAGCGGGAGGAAGTAGCTGATTTTATCTTTACACAGTTGAATATTTTCAAAGGAGCTGCCTCCATCTTTTCCCAACATTACAATGAGGTGGAGTGTCTGCTGGAGTAAGCTGAGCAAAAAGTCAAATAGTCAACTGGTAAACGGTAAACGGCGAAGGGTATGCAGTAA
>JASFKF010000444.1:0-3087 GCA_050118775.1 Syntrophobacterales bacterium | reverse complement strand
GGTTTGTAATTTTTGTGGACCTCGTTTTTGCTGGCTAGTAGCCAAATAAGCCAATCGTTGTAGCACCATGGTGGCCCGGGACAACGGAAATCCTGGGGTATGGTTTTTAATACATCCTAGAAAAAATGGCACAGTCAACTAGAGGGACAAGGGCGCTTTAAGCCGGTACAATAGAGCCGGCATCAATTTCCATGGCGAAGGTGTTGGGATGAAGAAAAAAACATTTACAGTAATGTGGATGCCTTCGGGTAACAGTGGCCCCCGAACCTTCTCCGTCCCCCAATTCTATTTATATGTTTGCCTAGGTCTGCTGGCAGTTTCATTGCTGTCGTTAGTTATGGGAGGGTATTGGGGGCACCGTCTTTATCGTAATTCCACTAAGTTGCGCAGGCAAAATGCCAATCTGCAGCACGAGGTGAAAGACCTTGACACCTTGAGGGATACAATCCACCAGATCCAGAAAGACGAGAGCGTAATCCGCGGGTTTCTTGGTGTTGATGGTGATCAGAAAGAGGAAAGTAGCCTGGGACAAGGAGGCGAGCCCTCAACAGATCTTTCTACAGTGGCACTAAACGATGCCATGACATTCAGTACCCCACCCTTAAGCAAGAGAGAGCAATCAACTGAAATAATAGACCGGGCTAAAGATCTCCAAGCAGATTTTCGTGAACTGGTGGAGGCCATGTGGGACCAAAGGCAGGCACTGGATAGCACTCCCAGTATAGTTCCAGTGAAGGCTAATTCCTATTGGTTCTCTTCCGGTTTTGGCTGGCGGCGGAGCCCTTTCACTGGAGCAAAGGAGTTCCATAACGGCTTGGACATCTGCAGTAATAAGGGTACACCCGTCGTTGCACCTGCAGATGGTGTCGTTTACAGAAAGGGCAACCACAGATACCTGGGCAGATACATTAGGATCAACCACGGCAGAGGAGTGACCACAACCTACGGCCATCTCTCCGGTCACAATGTTGAACGGGGCCAGAAGGTAAAGCGAGGGGAAGTAATAGGGTTTATGGGTAACACCGGTCGCTCTGTGGGGACCCATCTTCACTACTCCATCAGGGTTAGGAGTAAATATGTGAATCCTTTTCACTACATTCTCAATACCAAGAGAAATCGTTTGGTAGATTTTTACCAGAAAACCGAAGGGAGTGGAAAATAAGGAAATAGAATTCAACCTGACCAACCTAATCTGAAGTGGTAGTTTCTTTCCATTTTTGTAACCTTAATTTCCCAATGCGACAAATCACCCCTTATACCTAAGCGTGGATAACCATCAGAAATAACATTACTTTTTCAAATAACTAAATTTGGCACGATCCTTGTGTATAGAGTCTTCAACCTTGTTGCATGAGTCCTTTGCAATAAACAGCCAGGAGATAGGAGGTATTCCATGGTTGAAGAGGAAAGGAGCCCATGCGTAACGTGTGAGAGAGCCAAAAAGAATAAGAATGAATGCGCAGATTCATGTGAGAAGCTTAAAACTTATCAAGAAAGTTCACCCCATCTCACACTTTACAGAGAAACCCCCGGTTACTATACTATGCCAGGACTGCAGCGCACTCCTAGTTACCGCGGCATGGACTGAGCCACCCAAAAAGGTGCGGACTCTCGACACTATACTTGTGGGTAAGGATGGGGGCAGTGCCAAGTGCTCCTTTAGTTGAGGAAAATGCATGGATGATGCCTATTGGGAAAGGTGTCCCTTTTATGCAGAGGACGAGTGTCCGAAAACCTCTTTAGTAGATAGAGCATATTTAATCCCCCATTTGCTCAGTGCGTCAGAAATAGGTGAAGTTAAAGAAATTTGTAAGAAGTGCGGTCTATATCTAAATGAGAAAAGAAAATACATCCGGCTGAGAAAACCCTTTAGAGTCGCAGTTATAACTGACGAGCGAGGGACCAGGTTACAGGGAAAGATAATAAATGTGAGTGGTGTGGGTGCCCTAATCATGCCCGATAGCTGGTCTGATTTTGCGGTAAACCAGGAAGTAGAGTTGGAAATATACTCGCGACCAAGAGCGTCAAAAGACAAAGATGAGATTGGTGTTAAGGTTTCCGGTGTAATCAAGAGGGTAAATGACAAAGATAAACGAGTTGCGGTGATGTTTCTGGAGGAACTGCAACAGGATTATTTGCTTGCCCTTTAGGACTGTCTAGGATCTTTCTGGCTGCTATGAGACCTTTTGATCAACGGAAAAGCCCAAGGATACGGCAGATATTTCAGGTGAAATTTCTCAAGCAGGGGATCGATTTAACCCTGGACGGAAAGACTGCCAACCTGAGCCAAAAGGGGGCTTTCATTAAGACGAAACACTGGCGCTTTCTCCAGGCCGGTGACCCAGCAGTTTTCACCTTTTTCCTCCCACCCGATTTCACCGGTCAAGATAAAATAGTTGGTTTGCAAGGATCCGCAGTCATTACCAGAATTGAAGAAGAAAATGAGGCCATTGGTGTAGAGTTTATTAAGAACCTCAAACAATTTGAACCGGTGGCAGTTGCGGAGGTTGCTGGAAAGGCGAGATACAAGAAACTTGCTTATTACCTGACCACTTTTGAAGATTTGGCATGGTCTGAATTTTTTACCGCTTTCCCAAACGGTTTTCTCGTCGAAAAGTCGGAGCGATTTTTAGACAAGAATGTAATGTTTCAGTTTCTGACCGATGTGGTGGAAGATGAACATGTGTTACAACAATTACAAAATGGCACGGTAAGAACTGCGGTACTGGCTGCCAGAGTAATAGAAATTGCCAAAAGAAAAGATATTACCGAGCCTAATATGATTACCATTGGACGTTCTCCCGATAATGATATTGTCGTTTACAATAAATTGGTATCAAGAAGACATGCTTATCTACTTTTGAATCATAGAGAAAAGCGATGTAGCCTTATTGATATCGGATCTAGAAATGGTACATTTTTAAATGAAACAAAGATAACTCCCCATGAGGAATATCAATTAGCTGAAGCAGATGAAATATCCATTGGACCTGAAACAAAAGTGGTGTACTTCTCTTCCAAAGCTTTCCATAGTTTCCTCTCTGAACTAAAATCGCCTTAAATAGTTTAAACTTTTTACTTTTGATC
>JASFKF010000443.1:0-3088 GCA_050118775.1 Syntrophobacterales bacterium | reverse complement strand
CCTATAGCCGGAACGCGCACTGAAAGTCGTCTTGCTTTATTTGTTTTCATAAGCCTCTCTAGTACTATTCCTTTGCCACTCAAACACTATCGAAGATGACTGCTGAAGCTTCTGTAAACAAAGATCGTGCCAATGGGAAATACTAAAAATTTATCTATAATTCCAATTATTTATTGTATTTATAATGGAAAACCGCAATTCAAAAATTGGGAAGTAAAGGTAACATATTGGAAATAAATTACCTCTTTACCTGGTGTGGTGTTGAAGTGGGGCGGAATCCCAAGCAACAAATCTCACGATGTCAGGTTTCGGGTTTTCCGCCGCAGGCGGATCAGGGAAGAGAAACACAAAAGCTCAAACCTGAACACTGAAACCTGCTTTCTGGATTCTGGCTGCTGACTACCGGCTACTTCTTTTTTTCTATATTGCTATTGACCTGTCCATAGGGAGTTATTAAATAGGGCTGTTAGAGTAAAAAGGGAAGGATTCGGAGCATGAAAACAAAAGGCTGGTCAGCCAGGGTTGTGTTGCGCTACGCGCTGCTTCAGATCCCCTTCACCGCCCTGGTGATTGCTGTCCTGCTCTTGGTGCGAAAATGGGTGGACCTGCCAATTTGGTTCATATGTGGCCTGGTGGCATTCCTGGTAATAAAGGACATAGCTATGTTTCCTTTGGTCTGGCGGTCCTACGACCCAGATGATCCTGCTCTGACCAATACCATGGAGGGAGCGCGGGGCATTGCCCTTAATGATTTACACCCTTCGGGCTATGTTGAGATTGGGGCCGAAAGATGGCAGGCAGAGGTGATTGAAGGTGGCCCCCCAATCAGGCGTGGACAACGGGTGAGGGTACATGGAATCCGAGGTCTCACCCTCCTGGTTCAACCCGACCACAGAAACTAACCTGGTCTTGCGAGGGACCCAGCTCCCTTTGCTTTATTTCAGCCGCAATTCAACCGTAAAGACCCCACCCCAGCCTCACATTTAGTCTTATAAAATCGTTATGGTATTAAAAAATTGATCTCTTGCTTCAGGAATGTCTGCCTCAGTGAAACGAAAAGTAAAATCACCTATCTGGAAGGTATCCTCGGAGGATAGAGCCAATTTACTCACTCTCTCGCCCTTGAAGATAATGCCACTGTCACTACCCAGATCTTCCACGGTCCATGTTCCCTCCTGGAAGCTAACCCTGGCATGGTAAGGCGATACATTTTCCTCAGGAAGACAGATTGTATTGTCTGGACTGCTACCAATGGTTACTTCGTCCAGCAAAGGATACCCCGTGCTTGGGCTCAAGCCTTTGGTCAAGAACAAAAAGCAGTCTTTCATGGGTAGAATCCCTGCCTGATCATTTTTTTTATCTTTCATGTCAGAGCCAGATCCTCCCTCCGCTGGTAGAACGAGAGCATCAGTGTTTTATTTTATTAATTCAACCAATATTTAAAAAAATCGCCCCAAATTTGTTTAGCAATAAAAGTGCCATATTGACAAAAGACTGGAATGGTTTATCAGTTAACAAGGGTAACCAGATTCGTCCGACCAAGGAGTTAACCTGAAGGAGGCCTCAGTAGATGCGAAACTCGACTTTTGAAAAGGCGAGGCGATCCTGGCGCAGAGAAATTTTGACTTTGTCATGTCTAATCTGTAAAGTTAAGGGCCGTGACCAAATCGTTCGAGGTAGTAAAAGTGAATGCTGGGGAGACCCAACCAAGAAGAAACTTTCAACTTGTATTGACAATTCTCCTTGTTCTCATTGCCTCGGTAGTTCTTATAATTTTTCTAAGGGATGAGAGAGATTCAACCTTAGAAACCACAAGGTCAATTCAACCGGGAGTTGAATCTCCCGACTTTACCTTTTCTGACCTTAATGGCGTAGAGGTTAGTCTTGCTGCTTATAGAGGCAAAGTTGTTCTGGTTAATATATGGGCCACTTGGTGCCCCCCCTGTAGGCAAGAAATGCCATCCATGCAGAGACTTTATGAGAAATTCAAAGGTGAGAATTTTGAAATCTTAGCGGTCAGTATTGACTCTGAGGGGCGTGAAGCGGTGGCACCTTTTATGCGAAAAATGAATCTGACCTTCCCCGCACTGTTGGATCCTGGAGAAACTATCAGGCCTATCTATGGGATAACCGGAGTTCCAGAAAGCTTTATCATCGATAAAAAAGGGATTGTTGTCGAGAAAATTATTGGCCCGGCAAATTGGGCTACTCCAGAAGTTTTCCTCTTTTTTAAAGATCTGATTAACCAGCCGATTTCCTAAGGCCTGACCTCTGTCTGCTGTCAGCTGCTTGCTGGATAATGCTCTGTGCTACTCCTCAAACTCCGTTTCTAGCTGAAACTCATCAAGAACAACTTCGATGGGTATTGCGAATCCAATACCTTCTGTATCGGCGAGAATCATGGTGTTGACCCCTATTACTTCACCATCGCGGTCAATTAAGGGGCCCCCGCTATTGCCAGGATTAATGGGTGCATCAGTTTGAATGAATAGCACCCCTGCGTGTTCTCTAAAACCAGAAATAATACCAGATGTTACGCTATGTCTAAGGCCAACTGGATGGCCAACCGTATACACAGGATCACCTTGCCTTAATCGGCTCGATTGGCCGGGTTCGATGAATGTACAGTTTGACGCTAACAGTTCGAGCAAAGCAAGATCGTAACGCTCACTCAGTTGGGAAATAATAGCACTGTATTGGCTTCCATCAATTAAGGTTACCTTTAACTCAGATAGCCCAGATCCGTATTTGATGCTCTCCAAAGCCGAAGTAAAGGCTTGATGTCTGATTTTCAACTGTTCAAGCCTTTCTTTTTTAAGCTTGATGAATTTTTCCACTTCTTGTCGATTATTCCTGTCGGAGATATGGCTAATTCCGTCTTCTGCTCTGGCAATTTCCCGCTCTTCATACTCAATTATTTGCCTCAAACGGTTCTCCTTCGCCTCCATAGATTCAACATCCTGGGGGTCGAGATGAACTACATGACTATTGGTGACAACTTTACAACCACTGTCGATAAAAAATCCTGAACCTGTTCCCCAGGCAGTTTCTATAAAGACGGTGGCATTGGCAGCTCTAGCGATATAGT
>JASFKF010000442.1:0-3090 GCA_050118775.1 Syntrophobacterales bacterium | reverse complement strand
AATCCAGGAGACTGTGGGATTATTCTTTTCACTTCGGTTCCCTGGTTGCGACCTTTATGCAGGGTATGTTCTTAGGCGGTCTTGTGCAGGGAGTTCAGGTCTATGGCCGAAGCTTTGCGGGTGGCCCTTTTGACTGGCTCAATGGTTTCAGTGTGATGACCGGGTTTGCCCTGGTGTGTGGCTACGGTTTGCTGGGCGCTACCTGGGTAGTGATGAAAACCGATGATACCACCCAAGAGTGGGCGCGAAAGTGCGCCAACTATTTACTATTCTACGTTGCTCTTTTCATGGCCTTGGTTAGTGTGATAATGCCCTTGATTAATGCAGATATTAAAACCTTGTGGTTCACTTCGCCCACCTTCTACATGCTCCTACCAATACCCCTGCTGACCCTCGCCATGTTTATAACAATCTGGCGTGATTTGCACAAACAGAAGGAATATCGGCCTTTCTTTCTGAGCGTTGGACTTTTTCTTATGGGATACATCGGTTTGGCCGTCAGTCTGTGGCCTTATGTAGTGCCCTTTGAGATCACCATTTGGCAGGCGGCAGCAGTAGCGGAATCCCAATCTTTGCTTTTGGTGGGGACAGTGCTGTTGTTACCTGTGGTGCTTGGATACGTAGGCTACAGTTACTACATATTCAGGGGAAAAGCGTCTCATGAAACCACTTACTAAAAAGCAGCAGCAATGGCTTTGGTTTGTGCTCCTTTGGTGTGGCGGTTTGGCAGCTGCAGCGCTGCTGGCTTATATGGTGCGGTTGATTATGGGAATTGGCTAAAATTAGATTCATCGCCCTATTGCTTTTATCGCCCATTTTTCCTATAAAGCCCTGTGATGAAAATGAGCCGAGGTGGCTCGAGCAGGAAAAATATCTTTCTTTAACAGAACAGGACAGCCAGCCAGCTGGCATGGATATAGTTAGTCCCAAGTGAAAACACTCAAGCGCATCCTTGCTGCAGCACTAATTTTGTTTGGTGCTGTGCTTCTATTAATAACCTCCCTCTACCTCCTGGTAGACGACGCCACCCTCTTTGCCAAAATGGTCGAACAGCTGGAATCGTCGTCGGACATCCGAGTTCTGCACCGGGGTGATGTCCACATAACCCGCACCTTCACGCCTACTTTGACTGTAGATGAACTGGTAGTAGCGAATACCGGGAGACAGTACCGGGTGGAAACCGGTTCGCTGGAGGTGCAGATCAGGCTGCCGAGATTGCTCTTTGGGCAGTTGGACATACCCCATCTGATCATCGGCCCCACCCGCGTGGAAATCAAGGAAGATAAATCAACCACCAAGCCTACGGCTGCGCCGGAGCCTAGTAAAAAGCGCTCCTCATTGCCGCTGACGCCGGTATTGCATGATGTCCGGATCTCAAGAGTTGAAATCATCCATAAAGGTGGTTCACTCTTACTGCCGGATATCCGTGTAGGTGAATTCACCCTTAAGCTGAACTCTGACAATACTCTGGAGTTGGGTGGACAGGTGACGCTTGCCCGTCAGAACATCCATGTGGGCGCCGTACTGAGGGACGAGGACCAATACTCTGGCGGTAAGCCCCTGAATTTCTCTATTGGGTTACAAAGCACGCTGCTGGACCTCTCTCTGGAAGGGCATGTCGATTTTGCCAGGCCCGATCCGGTTGTGGAGTCAACTGTGCGCGGCTGGACGCCGGACGGTGAAAAGATGGTAACCTCCATCCAGGGCGTTGAGATTCCGGGCAAATTGACCATTGAAGGGCAACTAAGGGGTACTTTTGCCCAACTCCCCATGGAGGGTATCAAAGCAACATACCAGGGCCCAGAACAATCCGGTGTAGAACTGCAAGGGAGCATCGCCAATGTTATTAAGCTCGAGGGGGTGCAGTTCAACCTGAACGGCAAGCTCAAGGACCCGGCCTGGCTAACCTCACTGCTACCGGAAAGCTTGGGAGCGATAAAAGATGCCAGTGTATCGGCTCAGATCTCCGGCGGTTATCCAAGCTTTGCAGTCCAGGATTTTGATTTTAAGGGTAAAACAGAAGAGGGCTTAGACCTGTTGCTGTCCGGGAACTTTGACCTGGCCGATTCATTGGAGCCGGAAAACATTCAGGCAAAACTGGTATTTTCCGCTCCAAGCACCCGGGCAGCACGGTTTTTGATTTTTGAAACAATCCCGGAATTCGGCGCCATTACCGGAAAGTGCGATATTCACTCCACCGCGGGTGACCCATCGCTGACAAACATTGTAATTCAAACCAGAGATGAGAACTCCATAGAGGCAAACCTCAACGGTGGGATTGCCCAATTCCCCCTGGCGGACCGCCCCAACCAAGGCTACAATCTGGAAGTATCCATCCAAGCAACAGAGGGTGCGGTTCTGGCTAAACGGGTGGGTTTGGAACTGCCCGGGCTCGGTCCCCTGGATCTGAACTTCAAAATCGAAGGTTCCACCCAGGCATTGCAACTCAATCAGATCAACCTGTCCGGAGGCAGGGAAGACGGTGTCCGGATCGGTGGTCAGGGACACATGTCATTTGCTGACTGGGATCGGGCCGATCCCTTTGAGACTATTGAGCTGAAGCTACAGGTTCAAAGTGCAACTACCCAACTACTCTCCCCCTGGATCGGGCAGAAACTGCCCGAGCTGGGTCCACTCAGCAGTGAGGCCCATTTGCACACCGTCTCCGGCCAGCACCGAATCGACCAGCTGCAGATCCGGACCAGCGAGACCGCACCGCTGACCGTGGTGGTCTCCGGCTCAGCCGAGCATATCACCCTGCTGCCGGAGCTGCATATCCGTGGGATCGAACTGGAGGCCAATGTCAGCACCGATGATATTGGCAAATTAAATGGGGTATTCAGTTTGAAGGATGAGATCCCCCAGATCGGGCCACTCCAGGCGCAGGCGCAAATCTCCGGCGATGACAAGAATGTTGTTGTCGATGAGATCTCAATGACAGCCGGTAAGGAAGACCTTCTGCTAGTGAACCTGGACGGCAGGTTGGGTGAGTTCAGCGCTGCCAATCAATGGCAGCCCCAGAATACCAGTCTTACCGTCCAGGCTAGCTCCAGCAGTAGCGCTGGTCTTGCCGAAAAACTGGGCTACCGC
>JASFKF010000441.1:0-3091 GCA_050118775.1 Syntrophobacterales bacterium | reverse complement strand
GTCGACTTCCTCCCGATGCTCATCTACTCCCCTGGCAAGTTCAAAGGCAAAATCTCTAATAGATTCGGGAGCTTCAAAATGTTCGCAGAATAACCGTAGAGCTTCGGCAAGGTCACTTTGGGCCATATCAACCTGGTAAAGCACCTGGATGGCCATTTCTCGAGAACGGCGTCGGCTACTCATTGGATCTTATCAGCTCTCCTGTGCACTAAATACCCGATAAACCGATGGCCAACTGAGCGTTTTCAACCTGCAAATAAGCTTGGCCAGTTGGGCCGATTGAGCCGGTTAGACCGGTTAAATCGGTTAATTCGGTTAATTCGGTTGAGCCAGTTAAATAGCTTAGACTTGTCTACTTCATCTGGCGAACTGGCTAAACCGGCAAAACAGACAAAAGGGGCTAAACTTGATATTAGCCCAGCTGCCTGATTAAATTGGCCATTTCTATGGCTGCCTGAGCTGCCTCAAAGCCCTTGTTACCTGCTTTGGTACCAGCTCGTTCAATGGCTTGTTCTAAGCTGTCGGTAGTGAGAACGCCAAAAGTTATGGGCACTGACTGTTCCAGACCTACAGCAGCTATTCCTTTTGAAACCTCGGCACTTACATATTCAAAATGTGGGGTAGAACCCCGAATTACAGCTCCGAGACAGATAATAGCGTCATATTTCTTCAGCTCAGCCAGCTTTTTGGAGACAAGAGGAATTTCCCAAGAGCCGGGAACCTTAACTACCTGGATGTCCGATTCCTTAGCACCATTTCTGAGCAGGGCGTCCAAGGCACCCCCCAATAGTCGGTCGCAAATGAAGTCATTGAAACGGCTGACTACCACGGCAAATTTAAGTCCTTTTGCCTCCAGCTTGCCCTCAACTATTTTCGGCATTCTAACCTCCCATCTAGCGATTGCGGATTGCGGATTGGCTCAAGTTGAAACTACAAGATTCCGCAATCTGCAATCTTAATAGTTTTCCTGTTCTTTTTCCCTGGCCAGATCTATGAGGTGACCCATCTTTGAACACTTGGTTTTCAAATAATCAAGGTTACACGGGTTAGGTGGAATTTCAATGGGCACTCGTTCGGTAATGGTGATCCCGTACCCCTCTAAACCAACAATCTTTTTGGGATTGTTGGTCATAAGCCGCATTTTTCTAACCCCAAGATCCACCAGAATCTGGGCACCTATGCCATATTCCCTGAGGTCGGCCTTAAACCCCAGAGCCTCATTGGCCTCAACCGTATCCTTGCCTTGATCCTGAAGTGAATATGACCTGAGTTTGTTGACCAGACCAATGCCGCGGCCTTCGTGATTGGTTATGTACAAAACAATGCCCTTGCCCTCGTCACTGACCATCTCCATGGCCCTGTGTAGCTGATCTCCACAATCACAGCGCATAGAGCCCAAGCTGTCGCCGGTAAGACATTCGGAGTGAACCCGCACCAGGACCTCTTCATCCGAGTTTATCTCTCCTTTAACTAGAGCGATATGCTGACTGGTGTCGATATCATTGGTGTAGGCAATAGCCGCAAATTCACCGCCATAAACTGAGGGAAGCAAGGTAGTGGCCGCTCGATGCACAAAACTCTCATGACGCATGCGATACTCAATGATGTCAGCGATGGTGACGATTTTTAGGCCGTGTTCCTCGGCAAACACCTCCAGATCCGGCATTCTAGCCATGGTACCGTCGTCTTTCATCACCTCGCAGATGACCCCCGCAGGTGTCAACCCTGCCAACCTTGCCAGATCAACAGAACCTTCAGTCTGGCCGGTTCTCACCAAGACCCCCCCTTTCCGGGCGCGAAGAGGGAAGACGTGTCCCGGACTGACTAAATCCTCTGGTTTAGCGTCATCGGCCACAGCTGTCAAAATAGTAGTGGCCCTATCAGCCGCCGAGATTCCCGTGGTCACTCCTCGCCGGGCCTCGATGGAGATGGTAAAAGCAGTCCCGAATCTTGACTGGTTGTTGGAAACCATCATAGGCAGCTGTAGTTCCTCGACCTTTTCCTCGAGCAAGGATAGGCAGATCAACCCCCTGCCATACCTTGCCATAAAGTTCACCGCCTCCGGGGTTACCTTCTCCGCAGCCATACAGAGGTCACCCTCATTCTCCCGGTCCTCATCATCTACCAGGATGACCATCCTGCCTTCTCTGATCTCTTCCAGGGCCTCAGCAATTTTTGCGCTTGGCATTTTATAAACTCCAATTCTTTAATTTTATCCGGCTTGGCCAGTTTTGCCGATTTAGTCGGTTTAGCCGGTTAGGCCAGTTAAGATAGTCTGATAGCTTGAGCTTGTGTCTTTACTGGCTAAACTGGATAAACTGGATAACAGGTTAGACCTGGCTCCCAACTGTGAACCTCGCCTATGTTAACCGTCGCACTGGAAATAACTGGCCACAAATATCAGGACACATACTAAATGAACCCATGCTTTGCCAGAAAATCACCATCCACACTATCTGATGTATTCTTTTGCATGACACGGACAAATTTCTCTACGTATTTGCCTATGACATCCACTTCTATATTAACCTCATCCCCCACCTTCAAATTCACCATGGTAGTCACTCGGGCGGAGTGAGGCACCAAGTTCACTTCAAAGCTCTTTTCATCGCAGCGGTTTACTGTGAGACTTACACCGTCTATCGCCACAGATCCCTTTTCAATGAAGTAGCGAGCCAGTTCGGAGGCTATCTCGAAGGCAAACACTATTGAATCACCCTTCTTCTTGCGGGAGATCACTTTGGCCTTGCCGTCCACATGCCCATTGACCAGGTGCCCACCTAGTCGATCTCCTAGTTTAAGGGCCCTTTCAAGATTGACTGATTCACCTAACCGTAGACGGGCAAGGGTGGTCCGGCTCAAACTCTCTTGAGAGACGTCTACCGTAAAACTACTTCCTTTCCAGGAAACCACGGTGAGGCAAACGCCGTGCACCGAGACACTGTCGCCTTGCTGGAGTCCAGCAAGTTCAAAGTCAGCTTCAACGCTCAATCGCATGTCTTTGCCTCGTGGCTCTATTTTTACTACTTTGCCGGTTCCCTCAATTAATCCGGTGAACATAGGGGATCTCCGATCGTTGGCTCAAGGCCAA
>JASFKF010000440.1:0-3093 GCA_050118775.1 Syntrophobacterales bacterium | reverse complement strand
AGTCTTTGAAATATTGTTCATATAAACAGGGTGACTAAACCACGAAGGGCACGAAGAACACAAAGAGATTCTCAAAAATTCTAGAAATCCTTCCTTTGTGGCCTTTGTGATCTTTGTGGTTCATTACCATATCACCTGTATTTTATGAGGAGGAGATCATGCTTAAGATGGCCATCCAGAAAGTAGTTGATGGCAAGGATCTAGGCGAAGAAGAGATGGAAGCTGCTATGGATGTGATCATGAGCGGCGAGGCAACGCCAGCCCAAATCGGCGCTTTCATCACCGCCCTCAGGCTCAAAGGTGAAACCATCGAGGAGATTGCTGGAGCCGCTAGGGTTATGCGACGAAAAGCCACTGGGATCGCTGTGGATAATTCCATGGTGAGCATGGATCGGGACGATATCAACCTGGATTTGGAGACGATCGTCGATACCTGCGGGACGGGTGGTGACGGCACTAACACTTTTAATGTTTCTACCACCACCGCCTTTGTCGTGGCTGGCTGCGGCTTGCGGGTGGCCAAGCACGGAAATCGCTCGGTATCGAGCCTTTGTGGTAGCGCTGACGTCATTGAGAATCTGGGGGTGAACTTGGATGTGTCCCCCGCAGTGGTGGAGGAGTGCCTCAGCAAGGTGGGTATTGGCTTTCTCTTTGCACCAGCACTGCACGGGGCAATGAAGTACGCCATCGGACCCAGAAAAGAGATCGGCATTAGAAGTATCTTTAACATCCTCGGTCCTCTTACGAATCCGGCAGGAGCCAATGTCCAAATATTAGGTGTCTACGATAAAAAGCTTACACCGGTTCTTGCCGAGGTTTTGAACAGGCTAGGCTCCCGAAGTGCCTTTGTGGTTCATGGCGAGGATAGTCTCGATGAAATCAGCATTACTGGCCGCACCTTTGTGAGCGAGCTGAAAAATGGTCAAGTGTCAACTTACACCATTGAACCCGAAGATTTTGGTTTGCCCCGTGCATCTATTGATGAGATCAAAGGGGGCAACGCTGATGAAAACGCAGAGATAGTTCTGAGGGTGCTCCGGGGTGAACCGGGAGCTCGAAGAGACATTGTGCTGTTCAATGCTGCTGCTGCCTTGGTTGCCGCCGGCAAGGCCGACGATTTCAACGAAGGAATTAAGCAGGCGGCGGAGGCCATCGACTCGGGAGCGGCCATGAAAAAGCTGGAAGCGCTCAAAGAGGTAACCAACCGCAAATAAGCGATCTAGAATATGTAGGTGGGCAAATAGCCTGCGATGGTGACTGCGGAGGGAAGCCTCACCACGAAGGACACGAAGATCGCAAAGTTATTAATGAATGCTAACCAACGTTGGCGAGTGGATATCCAATCAATTTTTTTCTTTGTGTCCTTTGTGCACTTTGTGGTCAAACGTCTCCGCTGACTCGTCAAGGTGAATTGGCATGATTTTGGACGACATTGTAGCTCGCAAGAAAGAGCGACTAGCTGAGCTAGCGGAAAGGTCAGACCAGAAAAAATTGTTAGAGGCTGCGGTTTCAGCCCCTGAGAGGCGAGATTTTTTCGCTGCCCTGAAGCATGGTGCAAAGCCAGCCGTAATTGCGGAGATCAAAAGGGCTTCGCCTTCAGCTGGGCAAATTCGTCCCCACCTCGAGGTAAGTGAAGTTGCCACCAGCTATCAGGGGGCGGGAGCTGCTGCTATTTCGGTGATTACAGAAGAAGACTTCTTTCAGGGCCGAGTAGAATACCTGGAGGAGGCGAGGAGGGCAGTTTCTTTACCGATTCTTTGTAAAGATTTCATTATAGATCCCAGACAAATTCTTACTGCCCGGGCTGCTGGGGCAGACGGACTGCTATTAATTGCAGCAATTTTACCGCAAAGCACCCTGAAGGAATTTTTGGCTATGGCGAGTCAATTGGATATGGCTTGTCTGGTTGAGGTGCATGATGAGGAGGAGTTGTCTCGGGTACTGGAGACGGAGGCTCGTCTCATCGGGATCAACAACCGAGACTTGCGGACTTTTGAGGTATCCCTTGACACTACTCTCAGGTTGCGTCCCCGCATTCCTTCAAATCGGCTTGTCGTAAGTGAGAGCGGTATTCAGACAAGGAGTGATTTGCAGTCTCTGGCGGCAGCAGGAGTTGACGCGGTGCTTGTGGGGACAAGTCTCATGCGGGCCGAGGACCCCGGTCAGAAGCTTAGGGAATTGCTCGGGAGGAGTTTCTAAATTTCCCATGGGAGATGTGTGATGTGAGATGTGAGATATAAGATCTGAGACGTGGGATAGTAAATTCCAAGAAAAATGTTGAATCTCACATCCCATATCGCACATCCCGCATCTACCAGGATAATTACATCGAGTAAATTGTATGACAGTGTGGATAAAAATCTGCGGTATCACCAAGGAGGAAGATGCTTTGGCTGCAGCCCGATTTGGCGCTGACGCCCTTGGTTTCATTTTTGCCCCTAGTCCAAGGCGCATCTCACCCCATAAGGCTCGAAAGATCATAAAAGCTCTCCCACCTCTGGTTCAAACAGTGGGAGTTTTTGTCGATGAAGACCTTGAGGAAGTATCTTCTGTAGCTGAGATGTGTGGTTTGGATATTCTTCAATTCCATGGCAGTGAGTCTGCTGACTACTGTGAAGGTTTCCATCGCCGGGTGATAAAGGCAGTGCGGCTGAGAAACCCCCAGGACCTAAAGAGCCTGGCTAGATATGATGGTGTTGTCCACGCCCTGCTGCTGGACACTTACGCAGTGGACAAGCTGGGTGGAACCGGAATTACCTTTAATTGGCAATGGGCTGTAGAGGCCGGAAAATATGGGCGGATTATTCTGGCAGGTGGGCTCAATTCAGAAAATGTAGCCGCTGCCATCAGCATGGTGAAACTTTACGGTGTGGACGCCAGTAGCAGTTTGGAGCGCAGTCCCGGGGTTAAGGATCATGAGAAAATGAGGCAGTTTATAGCAAAAGTGCGTCAAGCCGCGAAGGTATAGTCCGATTGTTTTATGAATAACTGTCGCGAGACCGTAAAGATGGGCGTGCCACCGGACAATCGCAGGGTGTCGGATCCGAGGCTTACCTGAAAGGTACGTCGCAGGTTTCGACACCCGAGGACCCC
>JASFKF010000439.1:0-3093 GCA_050118775.1 Syntrophobacterales bacterium | reverse complement strand
AATGGCCACCCGCAAAGCTTCGGCCATAGACCTGAACTCCCTGCACAAGACCGCCTAAGAACATACCCTGCATAAAGGTCGCAACCAGGGAACCGAAGTGAAAAGAATAATCCCACAGTCTCCTGGATTTCCCCGTTGCCTTGAAGCGGAATTCAAAGGCAACCCCCCGGAAAATAAGGCCGAGGAGCATGATGATCACTGGAACGTAGAGAGCCGGCATCAAGACAGCGTATGCCAAAGGAAAAGCTGCAAACAAACCGCCGCCCCCAAGGACTAGCCAGGTCTCATTGCCGTCCCAAAAAGGAGCAATTGAGTTCATCATCCGGTCACGACATTGATCGGAGGGAGCAAAAGGAAAGAGAATACCAACACCGAGATCAAATCCATCCAGCAGCACATAAAGGAGGACGGCCGTCGCAATCAGCCCGAACCAGACAATGGGCAAGTTCAAAAAGCTGGCAAAACTAAACATCTTTTTCTCCTCCTTCTCCAACCAAATCAGTTACCAGTGGCGGTTCATCGACGCCATGGGCACCATACGCTTCATCCTCGGTAGCGGGACCTTTGGCGATGAGTCGCAAAATGTAATAACTGCCTGCCCCGAATATAAAGGTGTAGGTGATGATGAATGCTAAAAGAGATAAAGCGATGTGCGGGCCGGGTACTGGTGAGACTGATTCGGCAGTGCGAATCACTCCGTAGGCCACATAAGGCTGCCGGCCGATTTCGGTAACGCACCATCCGGCGATGACGGCGATGAAACCCGCCGGTGTCAGAGCCATGCACCACAATTGGAACCAGCGGGTGTCAAAGAGTTTCTTGCGCAGATAGAGTATGGCAGCCATCACCCCGGTCACTATCATCAACACACCCACGCCCACCATGATACGAAATGACCAGAACACCCAGGCCACGGGTGGGCGCTCTTCTTTTGGCCACTCTTTCAGCCCCTTCACTTCACCATCGAGATCGTGAGTGAGGATCAAGCTGGACAACTTGGGAATTTCAAGTGCATATTTTGTTTTTTCTTCCTCTTCATCGGGCCAACCAAAAAGCTTCAAACCGGCGCCGCGCTCAGTTTGCCAGATACCTTCCATGGCAGACACCTTAGCAGGCTGATGTTCAAGGGTGTTGAGCCCGTGTAAGTCTCCAACAACCAGCTGAAAGGGGGCGACAAAGATCGCCATGATCATTGCCATACCGAACATCACCCTGGCATGGTTTACATGAAGCTTGCGCCAAAGATAATACGCGCCGATTCCGCCAACGACAAAGGCCGTAGTAAGGTATGCGGCAGTGACCATGTGGATGAAACGATAGGGAAAAGAAGGATTAAAGATGATTTGCAACCAGTTGGTGGGATAGAGCAGACCATGTTCGCCCAGACGGAAACCTTGTGGCGTCTGCATCCAGCTGTTGGCCGAGAGAATCCAGAAGGCTGATATGAGGGTACCACTTGCCACAATTATGGTTGAGGCAAAATGCATCTTGCGGCTAACCCGATTCCAACCAAAGAGCATAATGCCGAGAAAAGACGCCTCCAGGAAAAAAGCGGTTAGTACCTCGAACCCGAGCAAGGGGCCAAAAATATTGCCCACCTTATCTGAGAATACGGACCAGTTGGTGCCGAATTGGAAGGACATAACCACCCCTGACACCACTCCCATACCGAAGGTCACAGCAAATATTTTTACCCACATGCGGTAAACTTCCTGATAGATAGGGTTACCGGTTTTCAGCCAGCGCCACTCCACCACGGCCAACCAACTGGCAAGGCCGATGGTAAAAGCTGGGAAGATAATGTGAAATGCAACGGTGAAGGTAAACTGTATTCGTGCCAGTAAAACAGGGTCAAGATTCTCGAGCATTGTTTCATCCTCTCAGAGTTAGATACCACTTTGCCAAAATTCACCCTAATATTATCCGCTATAAGAGTGAAAGTTAAGAGAGCGTGGATGAGTACCAGATTGGGAGGGCACAGCATGAGGGCAGGCTTAGTCGGTTTTGCCGCTTTAACCGGTTGAGCCGGTTCAGCCGGTTTAGCCGGTTGAGATTAGCTTTAAGCGATCAGCTTTCAGCGATCAGCAGACAGCTTGCAGCTCGCAGCAAGCACCGTTCACTCAAGTTTTACAAAATCTTGTAGGAGAAAGCTCTGCTTACGATTTTAACGGTTTCAACGATTTCAACGAATTAACTAATTCTCTAATACACTAATTTACAAAACACTACGCCCTATGCTCCATGCTCTATGCTCTAGGCAAAGAGAGTCGTAGCCTCTCGCATCAGTCGTCCTATCTGCAAATTTCGGGGGCACGACCTTTCTGCTGTGCTGAAATCCATCTGGGTCAAAAGCTCTCTTGTCTGAGCTGGCAAACTTTGGAAGGTGGAACGTGCCAACCCAAGATCCTGGTAGGAATGAAAGTACATGAGGCAGCGCATGACCTTGCTGATCTCCACCCTTTGGGCAAGCACTTCTGAGCAGAGACGCTCGCATCCGGCGCAATAGTCGCCGCAGGTTTCCTCGGCGTATTGGGCCAGCAAGGCACGATCTGACTTTGACAGCCGGGTTTGTTCCACCGCCGCCGCTGCGTTGGTTGCCATGATAGTAAGGTTGGGCATTTGTGAGCAAATGCTAGCAATACGCTTATCTTGCCAAACAGCCATGAGCTTTGCCTGATTGTCTGAAAATCCTTTCTGCATAAAGCGACCCGCCATTTCAATCTCAGACTCACTGTCGCTTTTCACTGGGCCGCCGCCCTGGGTCTTCATGGCCGTTAGACCGATACCGGCTCGGTAGCAGGCCTCAACAGCCTCTTTCATGCGGGGCTCGTGCATGAGGCGATAATTGTAGGTAAACATAATGCCGTCTATCCATGGAAGCTTGGCTGCTCCCTCGAGGCATTCTTCCATGTTGGTATGGGTGCTGAAGCCAAACAACTTTATCTTGCCAGCCTTTTTCATAGCCTCCCCCCAGGATTTAAGACTGACTTCCATTTCATCTATGCTCCGTATTCCATGGACAAAAAATAAATCCACGTAATCGGTGTGCAGCCTCTTGAGACTCTCTTCCAGCCGTGAGGTAAAATCGCCGCC
>JASFKF010000438.1:0-3093 GCA_050118775.1 Syntrophobacterales bacterium | reverse complement strand
CGGACAAAACCGCATCGATTACATCCAGCGTCGGCCTCTCGGGATCATCCACAGTAATGCCATTGGTGCCCAGATAAATTGCTGCCGAGACTTTGTCTGTCTGTTTGTCAATGCGCTCACTGTGAGTGAGTGGTGCTGTAGTTTTCCTGATCACAGGTTCAATTACCTTTCCTGTCTTCCATTTGCTGAAGGCAGACATCACTTCGGTTACCATCTTGTCGGGATCAATGTCACCGAAAACTGCCAGCACCGCATTTTTGGGCATGACCATTTGCTGGTAGAAATTCATGATGTCAGTGCGGCTCATTTTACTGATCGCCTCTTCACTGCCAATTATGTCATTTTCATAGGGATGCTTGTGATAGTAGTGCTTGCGGAAAACCCTTGCCACTTCATTTTCCCAACTCTCATCAAGACGGCGGATAGCCAGTAGAGTATCAGTCTTTTGCTTCTTGATTTCTTCTTCTGGAAAGCTTGGATTCTGAAGCACATCTGCCAGTAATTCCAGCCCAACCTTAGCGTCATCCTTGAGTAGCGATAGTGAAACATAGTAGGTATTCCGTCCTGAACCTGAGTCTAGACTGCCACCTAAGTTTTCTATGGTTGCAGCAATGTCGCCCTTGCTTCTGCTGCGAGTCCCTTTGGTAAGCAGCTCCATGGTGAAAGAGCTGACGCCCTCCAGGTCTTTTGGCTCGAACCTTTGCCCCCCAAGGCCAAAAACCTGGAAATTGACAATTGGTACTGAAGGGTTGCGCTTCAATAGTAAGGTCAAGCCGTTATCTAGAGTAAACTTACTGATTTTTGCCGCCGGGCTTTGCAGGGTGGCTTTCGCCCTTTTTACTGGTTTGCCCGGTGGAGACAGAATAGAGACTATACTTGCATCCTTGCGCAGATAAGTACGGGCTACCCTCCGGATGTCTTCTCGGCTCACGGCCTTTATCCTCTCCACATACAAACTGTCGAAATAGGGGTCGCCTGTTGCACTATAGGAACTCGCCAGACTGGAGGCCATTCCGGCAGCAGACTGCTTTGAGAACGTGAAGTCCGCAATAATCTGACGCTTGGCCTTTTCCAACTCCTTTTTTTTCACCAGCTTTTGCTGAATTAAACCGACCTCGTCCCAGACAGTGGCCAAAGTTGGCTCCAGTTTCTCGCCGTCTAAGGTGAAAGAGAAGTTAAAGAGCCCAGGTGCATAAGATGGGGTCCAGCTCGAAGCACTCACTGAGAGTACCAAATCTTCTCGATCCTTTAGGCCCATGTAGAGTCTGCTGGTTCGCCCCTGACCCAGGATAATTGCCATGACATCCAAGGGATATAGATCTGGATGACTCAGAGGAACCGTGTGGAAACCTAGGATCATGGTGGTTAATCTGGCGGGAGGAAATGACTTTTCTGCCCACCTTGGGTTTGTTTGGCTTGGCTCTGTCTGCAGCACCAATGGTGGATCGAAAGTCCGCGCCATCTTCTTGCTCAACTGCAGCACCGTCTTCAAGGCCTCTGCAGTCTCCACATCCCCAACAATGGTTACTACCATGTTCTGCGGGGTGTAGCGCTTTCGATAGTAGTCCAGGAGGTCATCACGACTGATGGTCACGAAGACGTCCTCATAACCAATTACCGGATGACGAATAGGGTGCTCGAGATAGGCGGTGTGGGAAAATAGTTTCCACAACTGCCGGCCTCCATTGGTCTCCCCCAGTTTATATTCCTGTTGGATTACTGCTTTTTCCCTTTCCACCTCCTTAGGATCCAAGAGAGATTCGGATACGTAGGAAAAAAGTAATTTCAGGGCCTCTCGGTAATGGTCTCCGGTGGTGTTGATAAAATAGACAGTCCGGTCGTAGCTGGTGTAGGCATTGCTGGCACCTCCCAGCGAGTTCAGTATTTTCTGGGCTTCTTCTTCCGTGAAAGATTTGGTGCTGCCACCTGCAACCACGTGTTCGAGATAGTGAGAGAGTCCAGCAAAAGAATACTTGCCCTCATAAATAGAGCCCGCCTTTACCAGTATTTGGGTGGAAACAACCCGGGAAGCATGATTTTCTCGGATAAGGATGGTCATGCCGTTTCGCAACTGCACAAAGGTATCGCCCGGTTTTGACGGCAGCACATTGCTCACCCTCGCAACCATATCTTCTGGTAGAGACAAGGTCTCGAGATCGGCCATCTGCAAGTCGTCTTTCTGGGCAAAAACCGGGGTGACCAGGGTCAGTATCAACAAAGAACACCACAGAAGTATTGCTTTCCTCATCTTCTAAATTCTCCTATTATTGCGCAGCGCGCAGAGCGCACAGAGTAAAGAGTCTGGAGTCAGAATGCAGAATTCAGGAGTGTAAGACAATCAAAATTGATTTCTTCTAAGCTACCGCCTTCTTGAACCGCAGAATGTCGGACAAAGAATTTCCAGTATCGAAGTGATCACTTCATCATTCTGCGGTTTCTTGTTCTGCGGTTCAATATTCAGTACCTTGAACCATCTGTCGCCTGCCCTCTTACCTCCGACTTCCGACCTCTGACTTCTCGGCACCTTCGTGCCTAGTGCTTAGTTCCTAGTGCCTAGTAGAAACAGCTGTCTTCTTGAATCTAGCCCCTGTATTCTTCAACCTTGTGTCTTACGCCTTCAACCGTAATAGTTATGAATGCCGGGTTGCACTGCTTACTACCTTACTAATTCAGTTTAGGCTTTGCATTAGCAACCGCTGTGTGCTCAAATAGTAATCACCCTTTCCTTTAGCGTCTACCGTTAAATTCTCGTTGAGGTATAGCCTTTGTCTTATACAGAGCAGATAAAAAAGGGAAAGTTCCAAGATGTGGTCACCGTCTTTCTCACCTGGGGCGGGAAAGTCCTGGTGCTCAAAAGAAGCGATAAGGTTGGTAGCTATAGAGGCCACTGGGCTGGAGTTAGCGGCTATGTGGAAAGTGCAGATCCGCTGAAGCAAGCATACGTGGAAATGGCCGAAGAGGTAGGTCTTGGCAAGGAAGATGTCTCTATGGCCAGGATGGGCAAGCCACTTGAGGTCTTTGATCCGGCTCGGGAGCGGGCCTGGCGGGTTCATCCCTTCCTTTTTGTTGTCCATAAACCCGATAAGATAAGAC
>JASFKF010000437.1:0-3096 GCA_050118775.1 Syntrophobacterales bacterium | reverse complement strand
ACCTGGTTTGTGAAATACCTACTACTGCAAAGTCTCATGTTGACGAACGCTAGTGCCACGGAGATTAATATTTTCTCTGATTCTCCTGCACGAAGGACAAAACTTTCCTAACATCAAAGAGCTTATCCAAACTTTCCAACTATCTCCTCCAACTTGTCTCATATTTGTAACAGGGCTGTAACAATCGATGAGTATTTACTGAGTTGCGCTGTTCTGATCTGTGTTGAGCTTTTATGAAAATGGGGAAAGACAGCAGGTACTTAACCAGTGACTTCAGTGAGAATAGGGCTAATGAATTATGAATTATGAACGCATTATGTCTTCAAAATCTTTAAAGCCTGCGGAAGGGGTTTACCCCAAGTAATGTCACCTGCCACGATCCTTACGGCTTTACTAATTCTTTCTTCAGCCGCCTATTATTTGGGGCGAAGACGAGCTTTTGCCGTCGCCAGCAAAACAGGCGGCATAAGATACCTTCACTCACGGCCAACCTACTACGGTGCCCTAACCGCACTATGGTGCGGTATTCCTGCCTTGCTTCTCTTTGGTTTATGGTTCGGTTTAGAGGACAAAATCATTACAAATCTGGTTGTTGCTGATCTTCCCCAAGCTATCCGTGGACTTCCGGACAATCGTCTAAATCTGGTGGTAAACGACATAAAGAACCTGGTCAGCGGTAATATTGTTGCCGGAGAAGTAACCGCCACCATTCAAGCAGCAGCAGAACATTATCGAAATCTCAAGACCACCAGTAATGCAGCCTTGGCCGTGGGAATGCTCTCCCTCGGTATAGTCGGCACTGTTGTGGTTCGCAGCAGGATAAGTTCAACCCTTCGAGCCCGTAACCTGGTGGAACAGCTGCTCAAATACCTTCTCATAGCCTGCTCCTGCCTTGCCATACTAACTACCATAGGCATAGTTCTTTCCGTCCTCTATGAGTCCCTGAGATTCTTTGAAGCAGTATCCATAACTGATTTTCTTTTTGGCCTGGAGTGGAGCCCCCAGATGGCGATCCGGGCGGACCAGGTGGGTTCCTCGGGTGCATTCGGCGTTATCCCTGTATTCTCGGGCACCTTGCTAATTTCGGCCATCGCCATGCTGGTAGCTGTGCCAATCGGCCTCATGTCGGCAATCTATCTGGCGGAGTATGCCAATAAACAATTTAGAGACGTAGCCAAACCGCTGTTGGAGATTCTCGCAGGCATTCCTACCGTTGTTTACGGCTTTTTTGCAGCTATTACAGTCGCTCCTTTTGTCCGCAATGTGGGTTCGACTTTGGGTTTCGACGTCTCCTCAGAAAGCGCGCTGGCCGCCGGGTTGGTTATGGGAGTCATGATCATCCCCTTTGTGTCCTCCCTTTCAGACGATGTGATCAACGCTGTTCCTCAGGCTTTACGCGATGGCGCCTACAGTCTGGGAGCCACACGTTCGGAAACCATAAAACAAGTGGTTTTGCCCGCGGCCCTACCCGGCATTGTTGGCAGTATTCTTCTAGCTGTGTCCAGGGCCATAGGTGAGACCATGATCGTGGTGATGGCCGCAGGTCTTTCCGCGAATTTGACCCTAAATCCTTTCAAGACCGTAACCACCGTGACAGTACAAATTGTTACCCTGCTCATTGGAGACCAGGAATTCGACAGCCCAAAGACTCTGGCAGCTTTTGCCCTAGGACTCGTACTGTTCATCGTAACCTTATTTTTAAACGTCATTGCCCTGAAGGTAGTTCGCAGGTATCGAGAGCAATATGAATGAGGGCGACTCGAAAGGAAACAAGGTGGAAAGAAAAACGATAGATATTGTCCACCAGGGATTGGCCAAAAGATACAGGGCCGAACGTCGCTTTAGGCTATATGGTCTGACAGCGATCCTCATAGGGTTGCTCTGTTTAGTCATACTCTTCATCAGTATTGTGGGCAATGGATACAAGGCCTTTCAACAAACTTACCTTGAGCTAGAGGTGTTTTTTGATCCTGCTCTTCTTGATCAGCACAATTTGTCAACTGCAGACTACACTGGATTGGTCAAAAGCAACCTGCGAACCATGTTCCCCGAGGTCAGGGGGCGGAGTGATAAGCGTCAACTCTATAAGTTGATAAGTCCAGGGGGAGCATTCCAGTTGCGCAAAATGGTCCTCAGAGACCCCGACATAATTGGCAGAAATATTTCAGTGTGGGTGCCAGCTGACGATGATGTGGATATGCTGATGAAGGGCCATTTCAAGGCTGATGTTGCCGAGAGTTCACGCCGTCTAAGTGACAAACAATTGGCCTGGATAGAACAATTAAAAGAACAAGGGAAAATTAGGAAGAAGTTTAACAAAACCTTTTTCACCGCAGGTGATTCCCGGGAACCTGAACTGGCGGGCATCTGGGGGGCTGCTGTGGGGTCATTTTTCGCCCTTTTGGTTACCCTGTTGCTATCTTTTCCCATAGGCGTGGCTGCAGCGGTTTATCTGGAAGAATTCGCTCCAAAGAACAGGTGGACCGACCTTATTGAGGTCAATATCAATAACCTGGCTGCGGTTCCTTCTATTGTCTTCGGCCTTCTGGGCCTTGCAGTCTTCCTTAATTTTTTTGGGTTTCCCCGTTCTGCTCCCCTTGTGGGGGGACTGGTTCTCACTCTCATGACTCTACCTACCATAATTATTGCCAGCCGGGCAGCGCTGCAATCGGTGCCACCCTCCATTCGTGAAGGCGCACTGGGTGTTGGTGCTTCAAAAATGCAGATGGTGGTTCATCATGTACTGCCCCTGGCTCTTCCCGGCATGTTGACCGGAACTATCATCGGTATGGCAAGGGCCTTGGGAGAGACTGCGCCTTTACTGATGATCGGGATGGTAGCCTTTATCGTTGATATACCAGGGGGGTTAACCGACCCGTCTACGGTTTTACCAGTCCAGATATATCTCTGGGCAGACAGTCCGGAGAGAGCCTTTGTAGAAAGGACTTCAGCAGCAATCATGGTTCTGTTGGTTTTTTTGATGCTCATGAACGCAGCAGCGATAGTACTGCGAAGAAAGTTTGAAAAACGTTGGTAGAAGGTAAGTAAAACAAAAAAAGGAGGAAAGAAATGGTAAGAAAAACAGTTCTACTAGTC
>JASFKF010000436.1:0-3100 GCA_050118775.1 Syntrophobacterales bacterium | reverse complement strand
CTGTAGACTCCGAGTCAAATAGTTATTTTGCTTACAGACCGCGTATCTGCCTTATCCAGATTTCCGCAAACAACAAAGACTTCATCCTTGATCCACTGACCTTGAAAGACCTCACTGGCCTTGGCCGCATTCTCTCAGACCCTTCTATAGAGAAGATTCTCCATGCTGCTGAGAACGACCTTATTGGTTTCAAAAGAGACTATCGCTTCCAAGTAATGAATATATTCGACACTTCCGTAGCCTGTCGGCTTCTCGGCCGTAAGAGATTAGGACTTGCCAGGATTCTCTCGGAGGATTTTGGCATTACCATGGACAAAAAATATCAACGCTGCAACTGGGAAAAGCGGCCTTTGAATCCAGAGCAACTCTATTACGCCCAGCAGGACACCCGTTTTCTACTAAATCTCCGGGACCAACTTCACGGCCAGCTGATAGAGAGCAATCTCTGGCACCAGGCAAAAAAAGAATTTGCGAGACTGGAAAGGATTAGGGTTAAACCTCCGAGAGATTGGGATCCAGATGGCTATCTTCGCCTAAAGGGGGCCCAGAAATTGTCTAAAACTTCCTCACGAGTTCTTAAAGAGCTGTTTTCCTATCGGGAGCATTTAGCCCGCAAGACTAACAAAGCTCCCTTTCGAATAATGAACAACGAAGTCATGGTGAGGCTGGCCAGCGAGACTCCGGACAACAAGCACGATCTACTTATGACTAAAGGTTTGCCCTCTCGTTTCAGGGGTAGAGGGGCAACTCACCTTCTTCGAGTCATCAACAGAGCAAAGTCATAGGATGTACCAGCCAGCGTCGTTGATTAGAGAGTTAGTTGATTCGTTGAAAACGTTCAAGTTGTAAATGGTAAACAGTAAACCGTGAACGGAAGGAACACCTCTAAACCAATAACTCTTCACTTTCACAAGGAAAGAAAATTGATCGCTGATTGTATTCAACTAAAAGATGTCTTTAAAGCATATACCTACGATCAGGACAAAGTGCGAACCCCAAAAGAAACGGTGACTCATGTACGGGAGCGCTTCGCCAGCGTAGATATGGATATTTTACACCAAACAATGCGCATCGACACCGGCCGACTGGACATCCCCGTCTACATAAGCCTCTGCGGCACTGATGTTGTGCCTCTCACAGGCACCAAGAAACAGATGGGCAAAGGAGGTACGGTAATTCAAGCGGAAGCCAGTGCTTTAATGGAACTTGCTGAGCGCTTCAGCTTTTTTTCCTTCATCAAAAACACGCCTTTTGCCACGGCGACCTACAGAGAACTAGACGGCAACATCTTGCCAGTGGAAACGCTCTGGCAGTCTCTCTACGACAACGAAACAGATACGAAATTGGGCACTTCTGTCCTCAGAGAACTGCCCTTTCGCTGGACTCGGGCCTATAACCTCACCCGTAATACAGAGGTGTTGATTCCTATCGATTGGTTCTACACTATCAATGAGTACAATGGCCCTGCTGCAGGTAACGTGCTGGAGGAAGCTATCCTGCAGAGCCTCTGCGAGGTAGTTGAGCGCCACGTCTCCTCGGTAATTAGCAACGAGCGGATGATTACCCCCAGTATCGATCCATCCAGTGTCCAAGATCCAGCAGCGAGGGAGCTCCTTGACAAGTTTGCAGCACAGTCTATTCAACTTTTTATAAAAGACTTCTCTTTGGACACTGGCATTCCCACAGTGGGCACACTGGCCTGGGACCCCAGCACTTTTCCCGAAAAAAGTGAGATTGTGTTTACGGCTGGTACTACACCCAATGCGGAAAAATCTCTCGTTCGTGCCCTCACCGAAATAGCTCAATTGGCTGGAGATTTCCAGCTTCGCACCAGCTATAGGCCGACTCTACCCAAATACAAAAGTCTGGAGGAAGCGGGGTATATAATGGCCTCGTCCCCAGTGGTTTCCATCCAGAGTTTACCCGACCTCAGCGACAACAACTTCAAGACTGAAATTGAACGGTGTGTTTCTACCCTCTCGCACTTGGGCATGGAGGTTCTGGTTGTTGACGTAACCCACCCGCAGTTGAAGATCCCGTCGGTATATACCATAATACCAGGTGCCCATTTTCGAGATCGCACCAGGGACACCAGTGTCGTCTTTCATGCTGCCAAAATTATCAGCCAGACTGTAGAAGGTACCCAGGCGGTAGGTGCAATCCAGAGATTGCTCGAATCATTTCCCGGCCGTTACTACCTGCACTTCTTCCTGGGTTTGGTCCTGGAATACGGAGGAAAGGCAAGAGAAGCGCTGGAAGAATTCAACAAAGCCTTGGGCCTCAATCCCCGTCATATAGATATGGCCAGTGTACACACACATATAGGGGTCTGCTTTAAAGATATGGGGGATTATGAGGGTGCCATCAAAGCACTGGAACAAGCGAGAGAGTTTGATCCCAGCCTTAAAGAAATCTACAATCTCCTGGGTTTTTGCTATTTCAAACTCAAAAAACATGAACAATCTATCGAACAGTTCGAAAAAGCCCTAGAGATCGATCCCGGCTCTGCCATCGACTATGCCAATATCGGTTCAAATCTGAGAGAGATGGGCCACAAAAAAGAAGCAATCCGCCTTTATCGGATCGCCCTCGAGATGGATCCCACCATTTATTTCGCCCGGGAAAGCCTTGACAAACTGGAGGAAGAGTTAGGGTTCAGGAGTGAAAGGTAAGCACCAGGTTCACGAGTCAGAAGACAGACGACAGATTGTTTAAAGCACTGAATATCGAACAGCAGAACAAGAAACCGCAGAATGATGAAGTGATTACTTTGATATTCGAAATTTCTTGTTCGATATTCTGCGGTTCGAAGAGAAGGTAGCCCAGATGAAGTCAATCTTGATTAACTTTTTCCTGAATTCTGGATTCCGACTCCTAACTCCAAACTCTATGCTCCATGCCCCATGCCAAGATGCGAAATGTGAAATGCTTAATAAAACATGGCGTTAGGTGTTTTGCGCAAAAAATATGGCCCAGATATCCAAACCAATCATTGTCATTACTGCCGCTCCCTTGCAAACCATAGCAAAAACCCGACCCAGCAAGCCGCCCCAACCCACTCGCACCGCTTCGTTCATTTTTCTCTGCTCTAGATAGGTAA
>JASFKF010000435.1:0-3101 GCA_050118775.1 Syntrophobacterales bacterium | reverse complement strand
TGCTTCCTCAGGTCATAATCTCTTGAGAAAGATTAACCTTTGTCAGCCTGATCTGGTTATTTTGGACATCAAATTGATGGACTACGATGGCCTTGAACTGCTGCAAGAAATACGGAGTCATCACCATGATTTGCCCGTTATTTTGTGTACTGCCTATGACACCTACAAAGAAGATCCAAGAGCTCTTGCCGCTGATTACTACGTAATTAAATCATTCGATCTTGCTGAATTGAAAATGGCAACTCTCAGGGCCATTCAAGCAGACAACGCGACCCAGTTGACCGGCACCTACTAACTATGGTCATTCGTCTATACAGTTACGCAGCATGTCCATGTGGTTTTGCCGTATAAATTGTCAATTCACTAGAAGATAGAAGAAAGGAGATTTATGTCAAATTACATTGAATTAGAATTGCAAAGAATAATTGCTGTTTCAGAAAAAAACGGGAAAATATCTTCAGAGTATGCTCTAAAATTTTTCAGGATATTCCTCACCGCCGCTGAAGCAAAAGAGATCCTCGAGATCATTGAATTCTACAGGGACTACCATGTTATCCATTCAAAGGCTGCAAGTTAGGTCTGAATCTCTTCCTTTGCTCAAACACGTTCTGAGACTGCTCCAACTAGTCTTGGATCTACTTTCAAAGCTGGTGGATCTGTCACTCAAGCTCATTTTGCTCTTTGGCCTTAAAATAATTTCCCTCCCTGTCTTTCAAACAGAAGCCCCGGAAATAGACCTGGCTGATGTTGAGGAATCTTGCGGGCTATTTTCCTCGCCAGAATAATTTCGATTATCTTGACGTTTCCTCAAATCCTTTGACAGATTGATGCGTTAAGTATTTAATGGAAAAATTAGACCTTGGGACTAGGATCGCCATCTCTTGATTGCCAATACGCCTTTGGGACATGCTTAGAAATATCGCCCCCATACAAGATATTTCTCCAATACTTCTTGAGAACCTAACGGGTGTTCTCTTCGACCTCGACGACACCTTTACCACCCACGGTAAGATTCCTGCTTGCTCATTTGCTGCACTGTGGGATCTCAGAAATGCTGGACTTACTGTTATTGCCGTAACCGGGAGGCCGGCTGGCTGGTGTGACCACATAGCCAGGATGTGGCCCCTTGATGGAGTGGTGGGTGAGAATGGGGCTTTCTATTTCTGCTTTGATGAAAAGGAGGGAAAGCTCAAGAAGCGCTTCTTGGACCCTGATGCGGTCCGGGCTGAAAATCGACAGCGCCTTATAGCCTTAAGGGATGAAATCCTTGCAGCAGTTCCCGGCAGTGCACTTGCAAGCGATCAGCTCTACAGGGAGTCGGACCTGGCCATTGATTACTGCGAGGACGTTCCACCATTAGGGACTGAGGCAGTCAAGAAAATTTGCCAAATCTTCGAAGCCCACGGCGCCACCTGCAAGGTATCTTCCATTCACGTGAATGGCTGGTTTGGCAAATATGACAAACTTGGAATGGTGAAGCGGTTCATGCAGGAGCGCTTCGGTTTGGATGTCGATGCAGCAAAAGAAAGCTTTGCTTACTGCGGAGATTCACCCAATGACGAGCCCATGTTCGGGTACTTTCCCATAAGCGTAGCAGTAAACAACGTCTTGAAGTTCGTGGATCAGATGCAAACACTGCCTGCCTATATCACTTCATTGGAAGGCGGCGAAGGATTTGCCGAGTTTGTCTATCATATTCTCCAACACAGACGTAAGGTATAACGTAAAGGAGACAGAATCCAGGAGTCAGGAGCCAGAATAGAAAAACTGAAACGAGTCTCTCTTACCTCCTGGCTACTATAATCCCCCTTGTACCTTGCGCCCTGTGCCTTGTACCCTATAGCCTACATCCTTCGGGTTACACTTCGTTAGAGCAATATCATACATTTCTCCGGATTCAGAAACAGGTAGATTTCGTCTCCTTCTTCTCGCGGCAGGTTGTGTGGAGCCTGCACTCTGACCATATTGCCATTTACGCTGACGAAAAAGTAGAGAAAGTTACCCAAGTACGCCTTATGGGCAATGGTGCCCTTGAACAGATTCTCCTTGGTTTCGGGTGGTTCGGTAAACACCTCCACATCCTCGGGACGTATAGATGCATAGACTTTTTTCCCCGGCGTTGTTGCCGCCATGCTGGGCGACCTACACAGCATCTTCTCGCTGAATTCGGTACGCACGTAAACTGAATCCGCGTTCTGGGCGACCTCCACTACCTCCCCCGACATAAAGTTCATGGTGCCGATGAAATCGGCGACAAACCTATTGGCGGGCTCTTCGTATATCTCCTGGGGATTGCCCACCTGCACCACATTACCCGAGTCCATTACAGCGATTCGATCAGAGATAACCATTGCCTCCGCCTGGTCGTGGGTCACGTAGACCGAGGTGATACCCATTCGTTTAACCAGGTCCTTGATTTCAAATCTCAGTTCTTCTCTGAGTTTGGCATCCAGGTTGCTCAGGGGTTCATCCAACAACAACACTTTCGGATTGCCCACCAGGGCCCGGGCAAGGGCCACCCTTTGCTGCTGCCCGCCGCTTAATTGGGCTGGGTATCTCTCCTCCAAGCCATTCAAGCCTACTAATTCCAATACCTGTTGCGCCTTTTCTTTCATGCTTTGCTTGGGTATCTTTTGGAGTTTCAAGCCGTACACGATATTCTTGTATACCTTCATATGTGGCCATACAGCATAGTTTTGGAACACCATGCCGATTCCCCTTTTTGACGGCTCCACAAATCCCTGTGAAAGCATGGGCTTACCGTCAATAATGATGTCCCCTTCCTCTGGCTTTTCCAATCCTGCGATACAGCGCAAGGTGGTTGTCTTGCCACAGCCGCTGGGCCCCAGAAGCGTCAACATTTCTCCCTCGCTCACTTCGAGGTTTATGTGATTGACTGCTACTACTTTTTTAAAGCGCTTGAATAGGTTCTTGATCTCGATGAATGCCATCCAATCTTTCTCCTTGGCTAAAGAATCCACCCTGCTGCAAACCCGGTTTTCAGCCAGAATTCAGAAGCCAGCCATTTGGCTTCAGGGTTTAGGGTACAGGGTGCAAGGGATAAAACAACTTTTTTTCGTGTATCCTCCTTGTACCTTGCA
>JASFKF010000434.1:0-3106 GCA_050118775.1 Syntrophobacterales bacterium | reverse complement strand
TGGAGGGCTTGCAAGTCACTCTCGGAGATTTCTGTTAACTGTAGACCCACGCCTAGCCTTGCTCCACTCTCAGTGTTGTCAATAATCGTCGTCCAAATAACCTTTCCAGCAACATTCATGGTCGGGCGGCCGGGTATTTTAATGACCAGCCTTAAAACGCCTTCCGAAGGTGGAACTTCAGCACAGGAGACAAACAGCCCCTTGGGGGTGAAATTCTCTATCTCTCCTTCAATTTGGGCCTCAGGGGTAATCAAAGTAACTGACCATTTAACTTCAGTCCTTGGGTATTCGCGCCTCTCCGACTGTTCAGACATCGCTCAGATCCTTTCTCATCATGAGCCACATAGACTCTTGAAAATCTCTAAAGCCCTGGGATTACTCTTGTCCTAGTTTATGTTTTGCCCTAGCATGTCGGTTCTGATTTTCACCCATCACTGAATAAACCACGAGAGATCAGCGGAAGTCAACACCTAACCCTTTAAGTCTACTAAAAGAAAACCCCACCGACCTATGTTGCCACCTTGGGTCTGACGTGGCTGTTGATGGGGAAAAGAGGAGAAGTTTGTTACAAGGAGGTTCTGTTGTTCTGTGGTTATTTGTAAGGCCAGGCGGGAAAAAGTTCCCCGCCTTAAAGAATTTTTAGCACTCCGAGATTGGGGCCATGGGGCTATAGAGTCATCCTATTTGGGAATGTACCTGAACTTCTGACCGCCCACGGTAGCTTCTGCCATTAAGCCGCTTATGGGCATAGTGAAAACAGCCACTCCTCGGTCGTAACTCGCGTCTTTAGAGGCCCCTGATTTCACCACGATTACCGATGCCTGAGCGTCGAGTTCCCAATTTCCCTTCTTGAAATCATCTAAGGTCGATTTATCTGCAAAAAAGATTATTTCGCTGAAACTCTGACCACCAATTTGAGCGCCCACCGTTAGTTCCGTCACGGTGGCTCGGCCAACATGGTTGCCTTCTTCATACACCCAACCATCCCCGTGACCACCACCAATGATAAAGCCACCTTTGCCGATTGATGGAAAGACAACATAACCGTAAGCTTTATCAAAAAACACTTTCATACTGGTATCGGCCTGCTTGAACTTAGCAATGGTTTCCTCTACTAGCGCCTTTTCCCTCTGTTCCCGAGCCGGATCCCATCCTGCCCTTGAGGACATATCCAGTAAAACTACCAGACAAATTGTAACGAGACCATAAATGGCTGCTTTTCGCATAATTAAATTTCCCTCTTGTGCTTAGCAGATTGACTCTTTCGTTACCACTAACTAATAGCGGCCTAGGCTTGTGAATAACTCACATTTTCAAATGTGCCAAGAGGATTGTCAATAGGCAAACTGCTCAATCTCTGTCTTTAAGAAAGAATCCAAATAAGCATGGAGTAAAGGGGAAATTGAAAATCCTTCACTCTATGCCCTCTGCCTTGTTTAGCCGGTTAGCCTGTTGAGCCAGTTTTGCCGGTTGAGACAGTTTGGCCAGTTTGGTCTGTTTAGCCGGTTTAGCCCGTCTCTAATTCGCAATTCGAATTTCTCAATTCGCAATTACTTCCCCACGCCCCATGCTCTCTGCTCCATGCCTCTTTGCCATGCGCCATGCTCTTGGCCTTAAGAATGGCACCGCTATTGCATATTTGAGGTATTCAAAATTTAAGGCTAAGCATTTCGGCTGGGGACAATGACCCATGGTAGACAACATTACCTCAATAAATGACCTTTTTGAGCGGAAAGAAGACCCTCGCTACGCAGACGGCTACACCTATTTCTGTCAAGAGTGTGGTCTGGAATGCAATGTGGGTGAAGCATCCTTTGAGTGCCAGGAAGGAAGGATTTTACCAGTCTACATCAAATGTCGCTACGGCTGTGGCAGATCTTGGCACCTCAAAATCTTTCCCTCAGGCGAGGTAAATCTCCAATAAGAGGTAGATTTAAAACAAGAATAGATACTATGGCGGATTTTAAGCCCGTAACCATTGAAACTTTATCCATTAAAGTCAGAATGACACCGGACACCATAGAGCTTTTTTCCGTTCCTGTGCCTGCACGGCAGCTTGAGTTTTCTTTTCATGATCCTG
Source organism: Syntrophobacterales bacterium (assembly GCA_050118775.1). GTDB lineage: Bacteria > Desulfobacterota > Syntrophobacteria > BM002 > BM002 > BM002. The sequence goes on along the minus strand of JASFKF010000434.1, from coordinate 1,026 downwards.
CTGGGGTGAGGGTTCTAGACAACCCCCTGGAGGACAACTTAAGGAACTACGTTGCCTGGGGCAGGCTCTAAGTCCATTAGAGTCTTAACCGTTTTTACCTGCCAGACTTATTTTGTAAGGCGCGCTCTTCTCAATAAAAATGCAAAGCCTCAGAAAAATTAACCTGAACATCCCATTTATTGTCAAGATTTCTCAACTTAGGGTTTACCCTTACCCCCCTCAAGTTTCTGCTGCGCAATCACATTCCCTATGAACTGAACATCTGCTTCCGATATGTATTCAAATTCCGCACCCACTATGAAAAGACCGGAATTTTCTAGAGGGACTTGTTCCATCGCCCATATTGATTTTGCTGACACCAGGATGGGCTGATGACTTGGAGGTTGGATTTCTAGGCGAAATTCTTGCCCTATGGGTGGCAACTCTCGACAGTAAAAAGACGCTCCAACCTGACTGAGGCTCTTGGTTTCTCCGGTAAACTGTCCGTCGGAGGTGATGACAGTTGTGGGCCATTTGACCTCTATTCGCTCAAATCTGCGTCTATCTCTCTCGAAAACCATGATGCCTACCACTGACTTGCTAAAGCCTTAGGAGGCCGTCGAAAAGGGTGCCGAAAATGGGCTAACCCGGATCTTTTATGAATAGCCGAGTTAAGCATCAAGCACCAATTTTTGTTCGCTCCCTTTCGGGGACGAGTTTGGATGTCTTCCGAGGAAAAACATGCACACCAAACTTAGCAGGGGAACAATCAGATACTGGTTGGGGACATCGTACAGTACCGCGTATGCCGCAAAAAGTGCCAAAAAGAGCTGGAAAAGCAGTAAGGTTATGCGTCTCATCAAATTTCCTCCTTCGATATTTGGCTAAAATACGGTCTTGCAACTAATGGAAAAAACATGCCACATCTATAAAAATGATAATTTATTTTGTTTTATCATATAGTTAAATAAATATTATCATCCAGTTAGAATCGGCCAATTAGTCAATTGATGCTGCTGCCGTATCCAAAAATGCATGTTTGGGGAA
>JASFKF010000433.1:0-3118 GCA_050118775.1 Syntrophobacterales bacterium | reverse complement strand
GGACCCGCAAGGGGGAGACCAGCCTATTTATAACGAAAACAGGAACATGGCTGTTATTGCCAATGGGGAAATTTATAACTTTCCTCAACTTCGTCCCGGCCTGGCCAAACAGCATGCGCTCACCACCACCAGTGATAGCGAAGCAATCCTGCACCTCTATGAAGACCACGGCTCCTCTGTGGTGGAGCACCTGGACGGTATGTATGCCTTTGTCATTGCAGGCGAAGATAAGCTTTACGCTGCCCGCGATCCCATTGGCATTAAACCACTCTACTTTGCCGAGAAAGGCTCGGCATTGCTTTTCGCCTCCGAGCTCAAAGCCTTTCCTTCGAGTTGTAATAAGGTGAAAGAATTTCCTCCCGGGACCTTCTTTCACTCAGACCACGGATTCTCCACTTTCTATTCCGTTCCTAGGATCTCAAGCCAAACCGCTTCGGTGGATTATTACACCACAAAAATAAAAGAAACCCTAGAAAAGGCAGTGGTTAAAAGACTCATGAGTGATGTGCCCCTGGGCGCCTTCCTTTCAGGTGGTCTCGACAGCAGCATTATTGCCGCCTTAGCCAGGAAGCACTTAGGTCGGTTCCACACTTTTTCGGTTGGTATCGAGGGCAGTCGGGATTTAGAAGCTGCCCGCATGGTTTCCCGCCATCTCGATACCATCCACCATGAGTACGTTTTTAGCGAAGGAGAAGTGCGGGAAAAACTGCCAGAAATAATCTATTACTTGGAATCTTTCGATCAAGATCTCGTCCGCAGTGGTATTCCCTGCTTTTTCACCTCTCGTCTAGCTGCTGATTATGTCAAGGTCATCCTCACAGGCGAGGGCGCTGATGAATTGTTCGGTGGATACACCTACTACAAATCCATTAGCAACCATGAGACTTTGCATGAGGAATTGCGTCGCTCTGTGAGTTCACTGCACAACGTCAATCTTCAACGGGTGGACCGAATGACCATGGCCCACGCAATTGAAGGGCGAGTGCCTTTTCTTGATGTCTCCGTGATCCGCCTGGGACAGCTTGTCCCGCCGGAACTCAAGCTGGTTGGCTCTCCCGTCACCGAGAAATGGATACTCAGAAAAGCCTTCGAAGACCTTCTACCTGACGAAATCGTCTGGAGAACAAAGGAACAATTTGACGAGGGAAGCGGCACAGTGGAATTGCTCAACAGGCTGGTGGCCACAAGCATAACTGAGGAGGAGTTTCACCAATACCGCTCTCGATACCCAGAGGCAAAGCTCAGATCTGCCGAGGAATGTCTTTATCATCGTCTCTTCTCAGAAGCATATGAAAATCCTCAGGCAGTTCTGGCAAACGTGGCACGGTGGGCAGAGCGACCATTGTAAAGAGTCAAGGCTCGTCGAAGATCCCGCCATGCTGGGGAGGGCTTGGCTTACACCCGTCCTGCAAAGGGAATGGCGCAAGGCAAGAACAATCAAAGAAAACCTATCCTCTCCTTGTGCCTTGCGCCCTGCACCTTGTGCCCCATGTGGGGAAGGACCTGGTTTCTAGGATAGTAATCGAATAAGGAGTTATGTATGAGTGGTCTTGTAGTTGGCTATGGTGTTCCCGATCATTTAAAAATAGAGGAGATGTTCCAAGAGATAAGCCACAGAGGTCCTTACATTTCAGGATTGTGGAACAGCAATAGAGTGATGATGGCCCAAAATTATCTTAGAGCTGACTCTCCCATGGCAGTCCCAGACAAGGCGGATGTTCCAGTTAACCATGGAAGATTGAGAATTTGCTATGACGGCCAGATGGGTAACCTCGAGCAACTAGCCGGGCCTCTAAAAATGTCAGCCGGACCTTTTAGGGAAGAACAGCTGCTTCTAAGTCTTTACCAAAGAGATGGAAGCAACATGTTAACATACTTGGACGATGCCATTTTCGCTTTTGTTATTTCCGATGGTGATGAACTATTTGCCGCCAGAGATCTCCTGGGTATCAAAACACTTTTTTACGGACGCAAAGATCAGACCCTCTATCTTGCCTCAGAGCTCAAAAGTCTCGTTAGAGTAACTGATGACATCAATGAATTTCCACCGGGACATTACATGGATAGTGACGGCAAGCTTATTCGTTTTGCCGAGTTGCCCAAAGAACCACCAGAGGTTTTGCACACAGAGTTAGAGCAAATGGTAAAGGATATCAGGGAGATCATCATTAGGAGTATCCGTAACCGGGTAGACTTCAGTGTGCCCACGGCAGGTTTGCTCAGTGGGGGCATGGATAGTAGTGTGATCAGTTATCTGGCAAACGAGTTCTATAGAGAAAAGTTAGGGAACGAGGCCCGATTGAAGACTTTTGCAGTAGGGGTGGGAGAAAGCGAGGATATCCAGAGCGCTCGTGTTATGGCAGATCACATTCAATCAGACCACCACGAGTTAGTCGTCGATCTTGACCAGATTCTCGTAGTTCTGCCTGAGGTTATCTACTACCTGGAATCCTTTGACCCCTCTCTGGTAAGAGGTTCAGTATCCAACTACCTTATTTCCAAATATGCCAGGGAACTAGGCATCGACCTCCTCCTGTCTGGAGAGGGCGGAGACGAGATCTTCTGCGGATATATATATCTTAAGGACTTCCCACCCGAAGAGCTATTTGGACGCCAGATGGAGTGTGTCGGCTTTTTGCACAATAACGCTTCTTTGAGGCTGGACCGAATGAACCACTGTAACTCCGTCAGAGTGGTAGCCCCGCTGATATCGGGGGAGCTGTTTCGCTACACCTTGGCGATTCCCGCGGAGTACAAACAGAAGCCAGTGGGCAACGATAAGGTTGAGAAATGGATTTTTCGAAAGGCCTTTGAGCCGTCTCTGCCGGCGGCAATAACCCAGCGAGTCAAGCAGGAGTTCTCGCAAGGCTCAGGCTCAGCTGCTCTGCTACCTGATTATTTCGAAAATGTCATCGGCGATGACGAATTAGCAGAGGCCCAAGCTAAATATCCCCTGGTTAGAAGTAAAGAAGAGCTTTACTATTTCAGGATCTTCACCGAGCATTTTGGAGACGGTCAAGCGGTGGAAACAGTGGGACAATGGCCCAAGCTTTAGTCAGTTGTCCGCTTTGTGAAAGGCATAGAGCATGGGGACGGAGCATGGACGGATTGGTAAACA
>JASFKF010000432.1:0-3125 GCA_050118775.1 Syntrophobacterales bacterium | reverse complement strand
AGATAGGTTTAAAGCGGGATGCTGCATATCTAATAGACCAAGCACAAGATGAGATATGGGTGACCTTTTATACAGATCCCCAACTAATAGAGGCTACAGAAGCTCAGGGTGAACCGCTTGTTCATCCAGAAGTTGAGGAGCCGCCAACTGATAAGAAGAAGGGAAAGACATCGGATATTTCCCAAGGTCCTATGGAAGAGCCCGGAGTTACCCCTCCGCCTGCTGAAAAAGAAAACTTAGCTCCTGCCACCGAAATATTGGACATTCAACAGAAAGTTTCTGGCGAGGATCTCGATGTCTATATTACCGGTAATGGGCGGCTTGACAACTACAATGTCTTCGTCCTTCGTGATCGACCTCGGCTGGTGCTGGATCTCTTTGGCGTCCGATCCACTAAAGTCAAAGATGTCCTGATTGCAGGTGGACCTTGGGTCAGACAGGTACGGGTGGGGTTGCACTCAAACAAAGTGCGAGTAGTCTTTGATCTTATCCATTCCCCCAAAGCGGAAGTACCTTATCAAATCACCTTTGACGATAGTCATCTAGTGGTCTCTTTCAAATCAGGCCTTGGCTTTCCAGCTCAATAATCTGCTATTGGCAGTTTTCTGTTTTCAAGGTTAAATATAGTGGCTGGATCAATAAAGTTAACGTGTGTAGTATGTTACTCGCACTTCCGCTTAACTAGCGCAGTCCCCAGATAATAAAGCTTACACTAAACACTCGGATTATTCGGTTAGTTACTACATATCTCGATTATTCTAAATCTTAACTCGGGAGGAATATGAGGACCCCGTGGGGAAGGCGTCTGAAATCCTTCACTTGATCTCCGGGAATTAGTTTCTTGTTAGGAAAGTAGTATAACGTACTCTCTTTCTTGTATTTCGTGCCTGCAATCTCAAGGGGCGGCCGACGGGAGGTTACTTTATAGGGACCACTGTAGCCCACGATAACCTTTGTCTCAGAGGGCAAATCGTCCCAGTCGGAAATCTGGCGCCCATTCTTCATGCCTCCTTGAGGGAAAAAGTAAAACGTGGTCTTTTTCTTATAGTCTTGCCCTGCAAACGTCCAGGCTGTAAGTCCATTAGATATTATTTTGACTGGACCTCTATTTTTTTTCAAGTTGTTATAATTGTCCTGGTTCAGGAGAACAATGGTTTTTCGGGGAATACGCCTCCAACCTTCCCGCTTGTCAATCTGATCCCCAGGTATGATTCGTCCGTCTGGAAATTGATATAAGGTTGATGGTGAATTATAGTCCTCACCTGCTATTGTCCAGGCTGCATTGCTCTTTGTAATGACATTGGAAGGAAAGTTGCTCGCAGTCACTATGCGGCGACCGTAGTATATGGCAGCTAGTTCTGGATCTGCTCTAAGTCGGCCTGCCTTTACATCCGGGTCAAAGCTCCAAGTGGGGCCCAATCCTACTTTAGCACGATCAAAATTTTTCGCGCAACGCTTACGTCCCCTGTGCTTCTTCTTGAACCAGCGGTTCGGTTCTCCATATGCCACCTGGCTGTGAGTCAGAACAGCGCTATCATCCAAATGATAAACGTCTTGAAGAATGTCTATCAGAATCCCGATAGATCTGTATTGCTTGTCAGTTATTCTGGTGTAATGGTAACCGACAAGCTCGATCCCTATAGAGATCTTACTAATATCTGTTTCTCCGTTCCACATGCTCAAACCCGCATGATTTGCTTCGTATTTCTTGTCCAGTATGCGATATGTCCTTCCGTTTCTTGCAATCACATAGTTGGCATGACCTCCGTACGTCAGCCTGCGACCTTGAAGAAATTTTCCCTTGGACACTAACTTAAGAGTGGTCTTGAGACCAGCCTCGGAGGTGTGAACGATAATATACTTGGTCTTGTTTCTGGGAATCTTCTTGAATCTGTGATGCAGTTGCCTTTGCTTGTCTATGATGGATTTCTGAAAGGCTCCCCTTTCAGTTTTAGAATAATGAGAGTGAACTGGGAAAGCCTTTATAAATAGCGACGCAATGGCCAACGAGAGACCGATACTGCGGAGGTAGTTAGACATTATCAACTCTCGAAAGAACTGCAATAGTAAATAACAACACACTAAGCCCTTTGAGATTTAAAATGAGAGTCTTGATCCTGATGGCGGGAAAAGGCCTAGGACTACAGGCGGCCTAAAGGAAACCCGTATGAACCAAAAGCATTAACAACGCAGAACTATATCTCTAACATAAATATCTCTAGCTTTGTCAAGAATAAAAATCTACTGTGCCACGCTGAAAGACAATTTATGATGTGACCAGTAAACCAGTCTCCTTCAACGCGAAACTGTCAATTACATCCCTTCATTCTCAATGGGGCGGAATTTAATCTGGCACAGCATCTTGATATCTGTCGAGCGAGAGTGAACTCAGACCGGAAGGAACGCGTTGGAGGACAGTTACATAAAAAGTTTAGCTGACGCTCTGGAGATACAGATGTTATCTTAAGGTCTGCAGATTTACGATCAACTGGTGCGCAAATCTTCAATTATTATCTGTCTCTAAGGTATCTAGATAATCAGTCGCAATCTTCACTACATCATGCTCGTTTACCAGTTCGGCAATAAGTCTTCGGTCTTCTTCAGAGATTTCTACAAAGCGAACACCCATCCCACGCGGGGTAATTTGGTCATCATATCCGTATTTATTCGACCAGACGACCTCAGCCTTGATCGGTATGTCACGCTCAGGAGAAGCAATGACCAAATCAAAAACTTCTTTAAGGCGTAATGGTTCAGAACAACAAATATATGCTTGGCGTGTACTAATTTCCTTTGTTACTCCGTCAATTTCCCTACTACCAACCTGCGCTGAAACGTACCATTTAATAGGGGCTTTTGGATATTTGGTGCCAGATTTTCCATGCATCTTAGCTTTCTCCCAGACTGATTTCTCTTCGGGGAGCAATGATGCAGAAACTATGCCATAGATTTTGACTCAAAGTGTGGGCGGGAAGCATGCGGAAGTGGCCTTTGTATTACATCCCTTAATTTCACTTTTAACTCTGAGGGGCAGAATACTGCATCTTGGGACAAGGCAAAAGGGGCGTGAGTGGGGATGAAAGTATGAGATCCGAATTCCCATCAAAGGTTTAGACGAGTTTACA
>JASFKF010000431.1:0-3126 GCA_050118775.1 Syntrophobacterales bacterium | reverse complement strand
GAACCTACCACCGCACTGATGCCCTCATCCAATCTTGGGGTGGTGAATAGCACTTCCATCCTGTTACAGGTAGAAAGATAAAAAGACTCCCTTAATGACCGGATTCGGGCAAGATCGGACAGCGGTCCTCTGCTATCCACACAAACAACATTAAACCTTTCCCGGATTTCCACCGGTGCGGTCTTATGGTTCAGTCCAATGAGAACGATACGATCCATGGCCTTCAACTAACCAAACTTAAAACTATGATGGCCCTTGAGTATAAGACTTGCACCAACAAAGGTCACCAAAATAATACTGAAACCGATAATTGCCATAATGGCTGCCCGTCGGCCGCGCCACCCTACAGCTAACCGTTCATGGAGTAGCACCGCATAAATCAGCCAGGTAATCACCGCGAGAATTTCCTTTGGGTCCCAATGCCAGAACGAACGCAAGACAGCACCGGCGTAAACGAAACCTGAGATAAGCCCTACGGTAATCAGCGGAAACCCGAAAGTCAGGCAAACGTAGTTAAGCGAATCCAGCGTTTCAAGAGAGGGCAACCGCCGATAAAGAAGTCCAAAACTCTTTGTCTTGATCTGTCTTTCCTGGAGGAGGTACATAATGCCCGCGCAGAAGGCCAGAGCAAAGATGGCATTGCCGATGAATATGGTGCTTACGTGTAGGGTCAGCCAGAAACTTTTGAATAGTTGGCTATCGGGAATTATCCGTCCCGGGATGGCAGATGAAAGGATCATGAAAATCACGGCCAATGGTGAGACGAAGGTACCCAAAACGCGGATGTTGAATTTCAACTGGAAGGCAAGATAACTGCCCACAATGGCCCAGGCAAAAAGGGAAAAAGTCTGGGGCAAGGTGGTTACCGGCATCTGCTTTATTTGACCTATAAGTAAGGCCAAACCGATAGAGTGGCTAAGAAATCCTGCTAGGAGAAAACCATAAGCAACCCGGTGTATGACCAATTCAGTGCGAACAACATAGATAAGATAGCCTACCGTCCCCACTGAATATAGCAGGGTGGTTACAATTGAAAAGAGAAAAAGGGACTCATTCACCAGGAGATCTCCAGCTCTTTGAGTGAATAGTCCGATCCCAGGACTGTATGCAAAATATTATCCACAGCAGCAAAATCTCGTCTCCGCACTTGCTCAAGCAACTCTGATTTTACCAGCCGATCGAACTTTTCCTTGTTGACTCGAGAGTCTTGACTTTCTCTGAGCAATCGGCTGCGCACCGCTCCCATTATCTCAAGGACGTCAGCATACTCCGGTCCGAAACGCTGCTCCAGATCTTCACGGATTTGACGGGCTAAGGCCGGGCTTTTACCCGAGGTGGAGATAGCTAGAGTCAGAGCGCCGCGCTGGATCAAGGCGGGTAGGATGAAATTGCCTTCTTGAGGATAATCAACCACGTTGCAAAGGAGTCCACGTCTTTCCGCATCTTTCGCTATTTGACAGTTGAGCTCAACATCGTCGGTAGCGGCGATTACCAAGGAGCAGCCCTCGAGCTGTTTTTCTTCATAATGGTTTCCCACCAAGTCAACAACCCCTTCCTGGATTTTTTCCTCCAGCCACTCCACCACCTCAGGCGAAACCAACGCCACTGAGGCCCCGCAGCTCAGAAGCGTCTGAACCTTTCGCGCCCCTACTTCTCCGCCACCCACTACTAGACAAGGGAGGTTTTCTACTTTGAGGAAAATAGGGTAATAGTGCATGAATAGGATATCAGAACTAAAAAGATAGTCCAAAGGGGTAGGATGATGGTAACTCCTACCAAATTAAAACCGTTAAGGGCGAAAACTTGAGACCAAAATAGTATGCCCTTTACCACAGGTGTAATTTGTAAAAGTATCAATTCTATTAATCCAAATCAAGCAGAGAAATACGCAGCAACAAGCTTGACGCAGACTACCAATCATTTTAACATACCTCGAAACTTACTAGCCCAGGGTGGTAAATGCTCCGTTCTCTGCTCTTCTACCTTATATTGTTTCTGGCCACAGTCTTTTGCAGTATTGCAGCCATCTGCGCCGCTCTGGTAACTCGCGGTGGTAATGGTTCTCATTTGGTAGGTCGGCTTTGGTCCCGGATCATGCTGTTTACCAGTGGGGTGAAGGTCCAGGTGGAGGGACTGCACAACATCAACCCGAAAGAAGCATATGTATTTGCTGCTAACCATCAAAGTCAGTTCGACATCTTCACTATACTCGGTTACCTGCCCACCCAGTTTCGCTGGCTCGCCAAAAAAGAGCTATTTCGCATTCCCATATTCGGTGCTGCTATGAAAGGCGCTGGTTACATATCCATCGACCGCAGCAACCGCAAAGAAGCCTTCAAGAGCATTGATCTGGCGGCGGCCAGGGTTCGGGAGGGAACCTCTGTTGTTATTTTCCCCGAAGGAACCCGCAGCTTAGACGGTAAACTTCAGTCCTTTAAGAAGGGCGGCTTTCACCTTGCAATTAAATCCAAGCGTCCCATCGTTCCGGTGAGCATCAGTGGAGCTTTTTCGATTCTGCCCAAAAAGGGGTTCAAAGTTCGCCCTCAGCTCGTTAAGGTATATATTGGCGAGCCTGTACCCACCGAGGATATCACCCCACAGAGTAGAGATTGGTTGATCTCCGAAATTCGCCGAAAAATTCAAGAAAAGCTGCCTCCAGAGGAGAAGGGCCAACCTGAACCGTCAAGGCGAAGTCCTCTTATGGCGGACTCAGAAGTGTCGTGAGCCATAATCATTGGACAAATGAGTCCTCCAGAAAATTGGTACTTCTAGAATTTGCTTGAATAGCATAACTAATTAAGTTGAATTGGCAGGAAGATCTCCTCGCCAAGGGAACCTTTTTGCCCCTCACCCCTTCCAACTCTTACGGCTTAGTGCGCCGAGAGATGCAGTTGACACCACATCTAACCTCTAGTATGAAGGGTGGAAAATTCTCCATCTTCGGGATCATGCCTAGACTGAGAAGGAAACCGTGTCCTTTTGTGCCAAGGCAGGCTTAGATATAGAAAGCGACAGACAAATATATGTTGTCCAAATTAGACCCTAAAGCAAGAGAAATTACCGCACTCTGCCTTTTGGGGCTGGCACTGTTGCTATTTCTCAGCCTAGCTACTTATCACAACAGTG
>JASFKF010000430.1:0-3129 GCA_050118775.1 Syntrophobacterales bacterium | reverse complement strand
TATCAATCTGCGAAAGTTTTATTACGCCCTACGTTAGTGCATTTTCGTCCAGTCTCTTGATTCTCTTGATCCTACGGAAAATTGCCAATTTATTGACTAGAAACTACAGCTATTGTCCTAGTTAGGTTCCTGTATGGAAAGTAACTAAAACCGGAAAACTTTGTTTTTTAGATAGAAAAAGAACGTTTATTTAAACAAAACTTGACTCTATTTACTTGACATGTCTAATTTATTGTGGTTTAAGTCGCAGCAGGTGGTTTGAGAATATAGGAGGCTGATGATAATTCACCACAATATGCATCAGTTGTGACAAGGCTGTCCGGCTCATTAATTTTCTGAGCTGGCGACTAAGCAGAAACCACCGAATCGCCTTGGCTTTGACATGTCTCTTCCCCACTCAAGGGAAAGAACCGGGCTGCACCGGAACCTAAAGTGGACAAAAAATTCTTTGTCTGCAACCGGTGTAGCCGTTCCATTTGTCCGCGATTTAGAAAATCTTCCCTGTTCTAGCCCAGATTTCTTACCATTGATTTCCAGGCAAAACCATTTCCTATTAAAGCAGCAAGGAGAATATCAAACATGAAATTTCTACTGAGGAAGGTGGTTGGTCTATTACGCGGACTCATTGGTATTTTCAAGAAGTCAGATGATTTCAACTCGGAATCAACCGGGGAGAGAAGTCCATCTTCTCTTCCTGCCCTAAGACAGAAAGGAGGGAATACCATGAGAAAAATTGCTCTCGTCAATCAAAAGGGGGGCTGCGGCAAAACGACAACAGCAATAAATCTAGCCCAATTCTTGGCAGGTGAGGGCAAGAAGGTTCTCTTGATAGATCTGGACCCGCAAGGGCATGCAGGACTTGGGCTTGGGGCAGAGGTTGACCATGCAGAGAAGACTATCTATGAGGTACTATTGGGCGAAATACCGATCAGCGAAGCCATCCAGACATTGAAAGAGAATCTCGATGCCGTTCTGAGCGATGTAGTCTTGAGTGGATTTGAGCAGGTCATGGCAGGTGCCAGCGAGCGGGAATACAAACTCAGCCAGAGCCTGGTGGACATAGAAAAAAGTTACGACTATCTCATCATTGACAGTCCTCCCAGCGTGGGCCTTTTGACTTTTAACGGGCTAGTGGCAGCTGAGGAGGTGATCATTCCCGTGGACGCCAGTTTCTTTTCTATTCACGGTCTCGGAAAGCTCCTAGATACTATCCGGATTATCGAAGAGAGGGTCCGCCATCAGCTCAGCATCAAGATTTTGGCCACCAACGTCGACCTCAGGACCAATTTCTGCAGGAGTCTAGTAGAAACTCTAAATGGTAGTTTTCCGGAAAACTGTTTCGACACTGTGATCAATACCTGCACCAGATTGAGAGAAGCTGCAAGAGAGGGAAAGGCAATAGCCGAATTCGACAAGCACTGCGCTGGCTTCCGCGATTATCGAAGTCTCACCAGGGAGATTTTGGATGAAGAGCCTGAAATGCTGGCCAGGGGTTTTACTCTGGAGTCGTATTTGGCAGCTGAAGGACGGCTGAAGTTACAGGAGGATAGGGAAATATTGTTTAAAGTGGAAGCGCCTGAGGGCGCGGAGGTGCAGATCGCAGGAGATTTTAACGAGTGGGTGCCGGAATCCCTGGATTTCACCGAGTCCCAGGGTAGACCGCTATGGCACAAGACTATTAGCCTCCGGCCTGGCTCCTATGAGTACAAGTACTTGGTTGATGGCCGCTGGATAGCTGATCCTACCAACGAAAGCACAGTTGAAGATGCCTACGGCGGGGTAAATTCGCTAATTAGCCTGTGATCTAGCATGGATCTTTTATGAAGGTTAGAAAAAACCAGGAGAGAGGGTTAGAGAGGGTATCTCATTTGTTCCTCTCCGGTTCGGAACCTGCTATGGAGAAAGAAAGAGTCACTATCCAGGCGGCGGCCAGGACCCTGGGAGTCTCCAAAGGTACGATCATTACCTATTTGAACAAGGGGCTGCTTACACGGATAAAGAAGGACGGCCGCATCTACATTGAGATGGATGAGGTAAGGAGTCTGCGTGAGGGTGCCAGGGGAGCCGCTGGCTCGATGCCGAGGGACCAGTCCAAGCAGCCGCTGAACCATTTCGGACAGTTTGAAAAAGAGGGTCAGGGTCAACCTGAAGCAGCACTAGAAGCGAAGCATAAGGAATTAGAGAGACTAAAATCTGAGCTCGATAACTTGAGGCAAAATTTGCAGACCCAAACCAGTGAGCTGGCGGAGACCAAGACCAAACTCAGGCAACTGGAGAAAGAGCAGAAAAAAGGGCTGTTGAATTTCGACAAGGCAACAGAGGTTAATGATCACAAAAGACAAGACACTCAAGCCAGACTGTATGCAGTTGAACAAGAGCTAAAGCGGCTTAAGCAACCTTCTTGGAAGGAATCAGTAGGTAACCCACCTCTGCGGTCTGACCGTTTTGAGAAAAAAAAGATGGTGCTATTCACCATCCTCTCCTTATTGGGAGTTCTGCTTGTCTCAGTGTGGTGGTCTAACCGCTCTCCCACTCAGCCTCCCACATCTGCGACCGAGGGGCAAGTCTATGGGTCTGGGACAGTCCAGGCCAACTCTCAGCTTAACTCCCCCAGCGTTGAAGCTCCAGACTCTGCGGAAAAAAGAGTCTCTCCTTGGCTTGAAGAGGACCAGCAAGTTGCTGGACTGGCCTCGACAACGGCGGTCTACGTTCTCCGAGCCGAGACCCTGGCGAGGACCTGGCTCCACCTGATCATAGACGACAGTCAAGAACTCGAATACCTGCTTGAACCTGATGAACAGTATACTTGGAGGGCAAGGACTGGCTTTAGACTGCATATCGGCAACGCTGCCGGCCTTATGCTCTATCTAAACGACCAGCCCCTCAAGGCTCTGGGGGAAAGCGGCGAGGTGGTTCTTCTCCATCTGCCAGATCCTTCCCTAATGGCGAGCTCAAATTCCGAATACACAGTCCATGAATCTGGGTCGCAATAAATGGGGAGGTTGGTAGTCAAATAATTTAATGAATAATGAAGGAGAGTGGAGAGGAAGTCGGACCCACGGGTGGGACGAATTCTCTCTTGATTCTTTTATAAGGTGCAATTGCTGCGGCCTTAGAATCAAAGAAAGG
>JASFKF010000429.1:0-3131 GCA_050118775.1 Syntrophobacterales bacterium | reverse complement strand
TCATTGATGGGATCAGCGCCAACGACAATAACAGCATCCGAACTTTCCAGATCGCGGAGCGAAACCGCCAAGCCTGGCTCCAGTCGAGACACTGCTGTTTTCACCCTGCCCGCCAGGGATTTATCCATAAAATATGAGGGCCCTTGCCAACCCTTTTTCTGGCAAAGCTGCCTGAGCATGGCCTGTGTTTCCAGACTGCTCCGCTCCGAGCCCAAGCAGGCAACACTATCGGGACCACCACTATTGACGATTGCGGCCAGCTTTTCCCTGGCATTTCGGATAGCCTCCTCAGTGGAAACTTCCCTGCCGTCAATTAGAGGTTGCCGCGGCCGGGTGTCATTTCTGCCGTAGTGAAAGCCGTGGCGTCCCCGGTCGCATATAAAATAGCCGTTTACAGCCTCACTGTATCTTGCTTCCTGTCTAACTATTTCGCGATAGCGGGCACTCGCTGTAGTGTGACATCCAAGCGAACAGTTTATGCACAGAGAAGGACTTCTCTGGTAGTCCCAACGCCTGCCGAAGAATCGAGAAGGTCGGTCTGTGTAAACCCCAGTTGGGCAGATATCGCTCAAATTACCGGTGAAAGGGCTTTCCAGAATGCCGTCTTTAAACCGACCGAAATAAGTGCGATTGGCGCTTTGCATCACTCCCAAGTCGAAGTAGCCAGCAAACTCCTGGTAGAACCGTGAACACCTGTAACAGTGGATACAGCGGTTCATCTCGTGTTGGACCAAAGGCCCTAGGTACTGGTCTCGGTAGGTTCTTTTCAACCCCAAATATCTTCTCATTCCATGTCCACCCGAGATTGTCATGTCCTGGAGTAAGCAGTGGCCCCCTTCATCACAAACCGGGCAATCGTGAGGGTGGTTCAGCATCAACCACTCGATTACGTATTTGCGGAATTCCACTGCCTCTTCGTCCTCAGTGGACACTATCATGCCGTCTTTCGCATCGATCATGCAGCTCATTTGCACGCCTTTAAAAGGCCCCTCCAGGAACTTCACTGCGCAAACACGGCAAGCTCCCACAGAGCCCAAGGCGGGATGGTAACAGAAGCGCGGAATCATTATTCCAAGCTGCTCCGCGGCTTCGATTACCTTGGTCCCCTCTGGGACTTCTATTTCAAGGTCATCTATGACGATTTTTGGCATGGTAAGTTAAATTCCAAATGTCTTATCGCAAGCAGAGCTTGCTCCTACGGGATCATTAAACTCTGTCTTGTAGGAGCAACCTCCTGGTTGCGACTGGATAGTTTTTAGGCATTTTAGACATTGAGGATTACTTAAAAGGACATTTCTTCTGTGAAATATGCTCCCTCACCTCATCCTCAAAATAAGTAATCAGGCTCTCAACTGGTGATACGGCCCCGGGGGCGAAGGCACAATATGAGCTCCAGAGGTGCTTGCTCATCTGCTGAAGCATGGGAATGTATTCTTCCTCACCCTGGCCTTCCTCCAATCGTCTGAGCAAGTCCCTGATATATGGCAATCCCTCTCGGCAAGGTGTACACCAGCCACATGATTCTCGGGTGAAAAATTCAACCAGGTTCAAGGTGGCGGCAACAAGGCAGGTTTTCTGATCAAAGACCATAATTGCCCCGGTGCCCAGCCTATGGCCAGCATTGCGCATGGTGTCAAAATCCATCTCAATATCATAGAAGTCCCTGGGCAAGAATCGGGTTGAGGCACCACCGGGCAGACAGGCCTTGTATTCTGATCCCTCCACCATTCCGCCGGCATGCACCTCAATGATTTCGCTCAACCGAACACCCATGGGCAGTTCATAGCAGCCTGGACTATTAACCTTGCCGCTTACGCAGAAAATCTTGGTCCCGGCGCCGGTTTCCGTAAGCGCCAGGTTCTTGAACCATTCAGGTCCATTTCTGAGTATGTGGGGCATACAGGCGAGAGTTTCCACATTTTGAAGGATTGTGGGTCTTTCCCACAGCCCTTTTTCTGTGGGATAAGGGGGGGGCTGCTGTGGGTTTGCTCTTTTTCCCATGAGGGCATTTAGTTGTGCTGTCACCTCGCCGCAGATATACCTGCCGGCACTGCGGTGGACGACGATGTCCAGGGAATAGCCGTTTCCCAGAATGTTCTTGCCCAGATAGCCGGACTTTTTTGCTATCTCTATTTCTCTTTCCAGAATTCTTGCTGCACTCTCGTACTCGGGCCGAATGAAAATTATGCCCTTCTCAGCCAGGGCTCCGTATCCCGCTATGATCATTCCTTCAATGAGCATGTGGGGATCAGCATGAATTAAAACTCGATCCTTAAATGTCCCCGGTTCCATCTCATCGGCATTGCACACAATGTATCTAGGATGGGGCGCGTCATCCGCCACGGTCATCAGCTTTCTGCCCGCAGGAAAGGCCGCGCCACCCCTACCCAAAAGCACCGCATCCAACAGGACCTGTTGCACCTCCTTGTGGGAAGATTTACTCAACGCATCGGCTAGCCCCTCGTATCCGCCGCTCTGGCGGTATTCTTCCAGTGTGGCAATCCTATCGGGCTTGCGATTTTGGAAGAGAACCTGGGGATAGGTTGGGGCCATAAGCTCTCACCTGTTTTTCTCGGGTGTATCACCTCTCTATGATGTGAGATGTGGGATATGGGATGTGGGATATTTCAAGCTGGCTTCAATGAACTCCGATCTCAGATCTCACATCTCACATCTCACATCTCACATCTCATATCTGACATCAACAGTTAGGCTTCTGCCCTCAGCCTTTCCAGTATGTCGTCCAATTTCTCAATGGTGAGTGGTCCGTATACCTTCTTGTTAATCAAAATAGCCGGTGCTCTATCGCAGTAGCCAATGCAGCAGACTGGCAGCAGGCTGAACATCCCATCTGGAGTGGTCTCACCAGGGTTTATCCCTAGTTTTTCAGAAAGATGATCCAGCAACGATTCGTGCCCTTCCATCCAGCAGATGACGCTGTCGCACAGGTGGATGACGTATTTGCCCACGGGTTCCCGGTAGATGAAGGTGTAAAAGGTCGCCAGCTGTTCCACTTCCAGGGGAGACATGTCCAGAAGTTCAGCCACCTCCTCCACTGCTTCATCGCTCAAATAGCCGTAGTGATCCTGAAGGGCAAACATGACATCCACCACCAACTCGCGGGGATGGTC
>JASFKF010000428.1:0-3133 GCA_050118775.1 Syntrophobacterales bacterium | reverse complement strand
AAGAAGCGCGAGGCCCTGGGCATTATGGGTGAGCGTGAGCGGGTGCTCATGGATATGGCGGATCGCATGGCCCTCGAGGTTGAAGCGGGCGAAGAGTAAGATTCCTAAAATAGTCAGAGTAATTTAATACGAAGCCCGGCAGGGTAGGGACCCTGCCGGGCTTTTTTAGTATTCAGGTTTCAGGTTTTCCGCCGCAGGCGGATCAGGGATGAGAAACACAGAAGCTGAAACCTGAAACCCTATGCTCTATGCCCTATGCCTTATGCTAATGCTCGGACCAGGTAGAGATTTCTTCCTCATAAAACCATTGGCAATAGTCCAGAAAATCCTCACGGCTCTGAGACGAAACATGAGCGTACAGATTCTGCACGAATTCTCTCGGCAATTTTACCTTGGTCTCTGAAAACACCAATTCTTGGTTTTTGAGAAGCTTCCAGTACTCTATTCCCGAGCAAAGGATAAAGCGAATAAAGTAATCGTATGAGTCATTACCAGGTGGCAGGAGTCTGAAGTATTCGATTGCCCGGGGTATATCGTTCTTGAGTACGTCGAAACACATCCTGTTCAATATCTTTACCTTGTCTTTTTCCTTTTCGAAATAACTCTGGGGCCAGAAGGATCTTCTCTTGGTAATCTTGTCCTCAACGTAATCTCTTATTATGTTGAGTTTCTGTTGGAACAGCCCGAAAGGAACGCAATTAGTTGCGAGTTTTTCAAAGATTTGATCCGTAATGTTACTACCTTTCAGCCTTAATAGGTTTGTCAAATAGAGCCCTACAGTGCCGGCCACATAGTAGCAGTACCTATTTAGATCATGGTGAGTGTTAATGGGTTTTTTCAGGAAAGTACACATGCCTTCGGCCATCTCGCCAGTCCATCTGCGTGCCAGTTTTTTCTCTTCACTTGATAAGCTGTTGTAGAGACTTATGGTGGCTTCATAGTTATTGAAAACGAAAGCTTCCTCTAGTGGAGTGACCTCGAGCATACGCTTTTGCACTTCAGACGAGTAACTATCTCGCTCCAAGTACTCACAAAAGGTGGTAATTAGATAGATCTTTTCGTCTGGCTCCAAATCTGTTGAGTCTTCTATGGTATCAATGGTTTTGTTCAGATTATATTCAACCATTATGGGGATTTTAAAACGATCATCGAGCTTGAGGATGGGGAGGGAAAAACTGCGGGATTGATTTACCAGGGATTCCTCGTTGGCTTTGATCCACTCTTGTACTATAGGACTATCTACCACTTCAGCCCGCTCCCGTGCACTTGTAGCCTCATGGATGAGTGTATTTGCTCAACTGGATCTCCTACAATCTTAAGCGAAATTCATCGGTGGAAACACTACTTTTCCAGTGTCCAGTAATTGTAGCACTATACACTATACCAATGTACAACACGATGATGACTACGCCAAGTCTGGCAGCAGACCAAATGCTTTTTCCCATCCCTATGGTCTTCAGCTTCAATGTATTGCCAACTGGGCAGACCAAGGTGCAATCCATGCAGCCATTGCATTCAGGACTAACGATTCGAAGCTTTCGATCAACGGTCAAATGGTAAGGGCACACTTCCGAACAGAGTTTACAATCAATGCAGGTTTCAGGATTACGTTGAACTCTAGTAGGGCTCAGGAGGGCAAACAGTCCCATGAGAGCTCCGTAAGGACAGAGGTACCTACACCAAGAATTACGAATTATTAGAGAAGCAAGAACCAGAATGACTAGAACTACACCTGTGGTACCAGACATTTGGGTAAAGAAGAAAAGCATCTTCACATCGGACATCTTGTAATAAGGACTACCAAGAAAGGCGAGAATGGCTAGGCGACTCATTGAGAAAATTGTCCAGACAAAAAAGGCCAGAAGTAGGTATTTCAAACTGCGCAAGGGATAGTCCAACCACAGGGGCAATCTGTAGTTCTTCCGGAAAATTTTTCTACCTAATTTCCATAGCCATTCGGACAAAGTCCCCACTGGACAAAACCATCCGCAAAAAGACTTTCTCAGAGCAAAAGAGATGACTGCGGCAAAGCCGAGGATAACCATGGCTGCAGGGTGGACGGGATCCCAGATGTTTGTCAAAAGAAACAACTTCCAGCCCATGAGTGCTCCAATGGGGAGAAATCCCTCCACGCCGGCTGGTCTTGATAGGGTGATGGCGCCGTCTCCCGCCGCCTGATGCACATAGATGAAAAACTGGATTCCTATTGCAATCGTCACCAGGAACACACCAAGCTGGACGTAGTTCCGTAAGCCCCACGAGTACGGCCTTGCTTGGTCTGCCAGTTTTTTCATGGACCTCGAACTCTGCTTTTTCGCTTTTCTTCGATCTTCACACTCAGCTGGCCCTTGAATCTCAGTGATGAGGGATTTCACCTCAGGGATGGGCTGACTACACTGTCCTTTTTCCTGATACATTATTGCCTTTCTCCTGCTGGCCAGCGGGATTTGTATTCTTATATGGGAGGGGCAATGGTCACCAGAACGCGCATATCGGTTTCAGCTTTCAATCCGTGCGGCTCAGCGATTTCAGAGATCAAAATATCCCCAACCTCAGCCGGAAGGGTTTCATCGTCTGCAGCCAAGAACTCTCCCTTTCCCTCCAGCACAGCAATGCTAACCTCTCCTTCAATGTCATGGGAGTGAAGGGGTAACTCCTGACCGGCTTTAAAGTTAAAATTTAAAATCTTAAAGTAAGGAGAATCATGGACGAGCAGACGGCTCAATCCGCTTTCTTTGAAACTGTTTTCCTCGTACATGCTTACCTTTTTCATGTGGATCAATCCTTCCTTTTCCAGTGATTGGTCGAATGTTCCTTGTTAATGTTGTTCTATTTTACCTAAGTGAAAATTTTATTTGTTGACCTAGGTCAAGAAAATAGGAAAAAAGCTAAAAAATATCCAGGCTAAGATAATATTAAAGTTCGAGGAAGCTTGCTGCAGGCGGCTTCGGTTTGGTAAATTAAACAGGTAATCTTTCAAGTTTATTTTCCACCCCTGCTGGTGAGGAAGGACTCACCTGCGGTGATCTCTTCAGGAGGAAGTAACATTTTGACCTCCCCCATGCACTCAGAAATGATCTCGAGTAAAGAAGTGATGGCCCGTACGGGAATTTCCCGAGCCACACTCAATAAC
>JASFKF010000427.1:0-3134 GCA_050118775.1 Syntrophobacterales bacterium | reverse complement strand
TGATCGAGGAAGGCTCACGCAACATTAGCTGGGTCAGGGCCGGACACGATCCAGCCATACTCTTTGATCCCGCTAGGGAGACGGTTGAAGAGCTTATGGGGCCAGGAATGGTCCTAGGGGTGGAGGAAGACTATTGTTATGAACAGGTTGATAAGGGTATAGAGACGGCCGGAACAATTATTTTTATCGGTACGGACGGTATCTGGGAAGCCCACAACTTTAAGGGTGAGCTCTTCGGCAAAGACCGTCTGTACCAAATAATCCGTGACAATGCAGATAAGTCCGCCGGGGCAATCCAAGGCGCCGTTTTAGATGCAGTTGGCAAATTCCGCGGCAGTGTGCCTCAAGAGGATGACATCACACTTGTGGTGATCAAGATCATGTAAGACTGCCACTTGCTTGAAATCCCCAGACCTAGGAACAACACAAAGATCAAATGGAAACCAGGCACATAGAGTTGCGAAAGGTAATAGGATATAGGTCATAGGTAATGGGTTATGGGATGTAGTCTACCTATAACCTATTACCCATAACCCATGAATTGACTAATTGCCGCTCTGCGTTATTTCCTATTATTGGGGAACTGGTTGACTCGGGTGGGTGAATCGGGTATGCATCAGAAGATCGTGACCTCGGTCATGATCTTTTGATTTGAGAGGAAGAGATAACATGGATATTAGCACAGCTGCAAAAGCCGTAAAGACGGCTTCAATTCAGTTGGCCGCCACCGGCACTGATTTAAAAAACAAGGCACTTAAAGCCATCGCCAAAGAAATGTGGGCCCAGAAAGAAAAAATCCTTGAAGCCAATGAAAAGGACCTTGCCTTTAGCCGGAAAAACAAATTGGCCCAACCTCTTTTAAAGAGGCTGAAATTTGATGAAACAAAGCTTGCTGCAACGATCAGCGGGATCGAGAGCCTTATCCGTTTGCCTGACCCGGTGGGAGTAACTCTCAGTGCCCGGGAACTGGATGAGGGACTGGAGCTTTACCAGATAACCTGTCCAATTGGGGTGATCGGCGTGATTTTCGAATCTCGGCCTGATGCCCTGGTCCAAATTTCAACTCTTTGTCTGAAGAGCGGCAATGGAGTGCTGCTCAAGGGCGGCAGTGAGGCTGCCCACACTAACCGCACTATGGCCGATATCATCGTCGCAGCGAGCGAAACGGCAGGTATACCTGTAGGCTGGCTGCAACTGCTTGAAACCCGGGAGGACGTGAAGGAAATGCTCAAGATGGACGAGAGTATTGATCTCCTAGTTCCCCGGGGCTCAAACGAGTTTGTCAAGTTTATCATGGACAATTCCAACATTCCTGTCCTTGGGCACGCCGACGGTATCTGCCACGTTTACGTGGACAAAGAAGCAGACCTGGCCATGGCAAATAACATTGTGGTGGATGCGAAGTGTCAGTACGTTGCCGTCTGTAACACTGCAGAGACGCTCCTCGTCCATGAAGCAGTAGCTGACAAATTTTTGCCCATGGTGCAGAAAGCCCTCTCCCAATACGAGGTGGAATTGAGGGGATGCCGGAAAACAGGGGCGATCATCAAGGTGAAGCCCGCCACAGAGGAGGACTGGCGCACCGAATATCTGGACACCATCCTTGCAGTCAAGATTGTGACGAGCACGGATGAGGCCATAGAGCACATCAACACCTATGGTTCCGGCCACACGGATGCCATCGTCACCGCAAATCAATCCACTGCAGACCACTTCATGAGCCTTTTGGATTCAGGCAATGTGTTTTGGAACTGCAGCACTCGTTTTAGTGACGGCTATCGCTACGGGCTGGGCGCCGAAGTGGGCATCAGTACAAGCAAGATCCACTCCCGCGGCCCGGTGGGATTGGAAGGTCTGGTGATCTACAAGTGGCAACTCAGGGGTTCCGGACAAATTGTTAGGGACTATGCAGACGGGACTCGCAAATTTACCCATCGTCCCCTCAAGATGGAATAAGACCTTTCCTCAACCTGCTTCTCTCCTTTGTCGGAGGTGCCATTTGCCCAGCGGTTATTCACCACTACCGGTTTCATCTGATGAGGTGTAAATATTGTCCCCAAACCGCTGGTACCACCACTTTTCAGGGTCGAAGGATTCCACCTCTTCCGCGCTGAAGGAAAATCGGTAGGCTTCGCAGTAGTCAAGGAGTAGCCTATATGCTCCATTGATATCCTTCATTCTAAGATTGGCAGTTTCCTCGTCTTCTAGGACATCAGGATGCCACTTTTTACACATTTGGCGATATGCAGTCTTGATTTCCCCTATACTGGCCCGCTCGCCCAAACCCAACAGTCTGCGAGCTTGGTCAATCTCACTTGCAGAAAAGGGAGTTTGCTTCATGATCCCACCCCTATTAACACTTCCAAGCAGAAATTGCCCGTCCGAACCCCGCCCTTTGCACCAACACACCTACCACGGATTCATAAAGCTCCCTGCTGTCATTGAAAAGTTGCTCTAGTCTGTCTTGATACTCACTCCTCTCGGGAAAAGCTTCCATGAGGCTGAGATTAGCTTGAGCAATTCGATGAGCACCACTTATAGCACCCCTTAGGAGTTCGCATACAACCAAAAGATCTGAAAGTAGATGGACCTTACAGTACATCCCCGTTTTGGCCACAAAATTTACGGCTTCATTGGCCTCTTTTATTATTCTAATGGGGCATTCGATTGCCTGCTGTAGGGCCGCAAAGACCTCTGTCTTACCTTTTCCAAAGGTCTTGGCCTGGGCAAAACGCACATAGACCCTGCCGTCTTTATCACGGAGCTGTAGAAGAGTATTCGATGACTTTTTCACTTCCCTGAGCAAATTTCTCCATTCAACTTCAGAGGAGTCGCGGCTACGTTGAAGTTCCACCTGAACGATTTTCTCTAGCAGCGCCAGACCTACACATGCCCCGTGGGCTGCTGCGGCCCCCCCGCCCGGCACAGGCTTCGGTCTGGCAAGAGCGTCCATGAACGAATCAGCCATAATTTCCTTCCCAGGCCATCAACTATGATGTTTGACTGCCCTGTTGTTAATGCTTATTAGAGATTAACTTACTTTACCCTAAAGTTGCATACCTGGTAAATTGTCATATCAAAAAAGGAGTCTCGAATATGAAAGCCATAGCAATAAACGAGTTCGGCGGACGAGA
>JASFKF010000426.1:0-3146 GCA_050118775.1 Syntrophobacterales bacterium | reverse complement strand
AAGCCAAACCACCACATGTTCTCTTTCATGGCAGTTGACCCACAAGGCTCTTTCTTCTTATACTCCCCGCTATCGAAAAGGAGTTTCTGTCAGTCAAAAGTGAGTGCTCATTCGATGTTATTGAAGATTCTTTGTGTGTGGTGTCTCTGTGTTTTCTTGATTGTGGGACTGCCATTCTTCTGCCCAGCGCAGGAGCTAGAGCCCCGGCGATGGAGCCACCTTCCGACAGGAGCCAATTTTGCCGGCGTAGGCTATGCTTACACCGAGGCGGACATATCCTTCGATCCTGTTCTCCGGATTGAGAACGGTGAAATGGAGCTGCATACTTGGGCGGCTAAGTATATCCGCACCTTTGAACTGTTTGAAAAATCCGCACGAATCGGTCTTGTTCAAGCCTACCAAAGGGGACGTTGGCACGGATTGGTCGATGGCGTTCCCAAGTCCGTCAGACGAGGTGGTCTGTCAGACTCGGTCATGCGATTCGCAATAAACTTATATGGAGCGCCGCCCCTAAAGGGTGAGGAATTTGCAGCCTACCGTGCGAAGGTCGATGTTGAAACCATCGTTGGAACGGCGTTGGTGGTGCAACTTCCCACCGGTGAATACAAGGATGGTAAACTCATCAATCTTGGCACGAACCGATATACCTTTCGGCCTCAGCTCGGGGTGGTGCACAACCGGGGAAAGTGGTCGATGGAATTAACAGGCGCAGTTTATATTTACACGAACAATAATGATTTCTACAATGGAAACAAGCTTAAGAACGATCCACTCTACACCCTCCAAACTCACCTTGTTTATACCTTTCGACCTGGGCTCTGGGCAGCAGCGGGTGCTGGCTATGGTTATGGCGGGGAATCAACCGTGAATGGAGAAAAGAAGAACGACCGGAAGGAAAACATAGGCTATGCGTTTAGTTTAGGCTATCCGATCACTCCCCAGTTGGGTGTCAAAGTCGCTTATCTGGGTATCCGCAGCCAAGAATCGATTGGTCAGGATTCTGACAGTATCGGTGTGGCCTTCTCTGTCTTTTGGTGATATGTAAAAAGGGGGACGTTCTTGTTTTTTTGCGTTTCTGAGTAAAGTAAATAGAGGAGTGCCTTTAAGGTGCTCTCATTCGGAAGTTTTGCAGCAACTGGTGAAAATCCTCGCTTTCGAGAGGATTCATTGGGCTGTAGAAGAGGTGAGTGGCGCACTCACAGTCTGACGAGCCAAATCGTTTCTGAAAAGGTTGGATAATCGAGGACAAGGCTGCGGCGATTTCGCACTCCTGTCTCTTTGACGAGCGGATGGGAAGGGGCAGAACACCACTTGCTTCTGCGGTGAGATAGTCGATATGCCAATGCACCTTCTTGTTCTTGCGACGGTGTCGTGCCAGGCGGGATGACAGCCCGCTCATTGCAGAGCCAACATAGAGATAGTACCCGGCTGGAAAAACACTTTTAGGCAAGCGACCTGCCCTTATTGTAGCTCTCTTTAACAACTTTACGACTAGTAGATAGCTTCCCCTGTCTTTGACCTCCCTTTTCAGATAGCTCCACGGGATTCTCAGAACCTTAGTTTTGCTAATATCCAGCGACAGGTCTTTGTTCCAGCCTATGGCTGCTGGAATGAATTGGATATCCCTTTGACATTCGAGCATGGCAGTGCTGAAGTCGAAATCTGTGTGGTAATCTGGCATGAACCATTCAACCTGTGGATGGTGCACTATAAACAAAACCGAAGCTCTAATTCCTTTTCGACTCATCTCTGCAAGTTTCAGAATATGTCTCTTCCCCCGGGCCGTTACCGCATCTGGAAACATTGCCACCCCGTTGCCGAAAAGGGTGCAAGATTTCACTTCCAAATAGAGCTCCTTGCCCTTATGACTCAGAAGAAAGTCAAACCTACTCCTGCCGACTGGTACTTCCGCTTGAACGATACTTGATCCCTGCAAAGGTGGAATCAGCGCATTTTTTAAAAGGTATCGGGCTACGGTATTTGTCTCGTGGGTGTGAAGAAAAATCGGCCGGTCATCACGCTCTACGGCAACGACTGTATGCTGGGTTTTGCGTTTACTGAGTTTCCCCTCTCTCCCTCCATCGAGCCGCAAATAAAGAGTGGCACCAGGCAAAAGGAGTTCCCAAAGCCGGCCGGGATTTGGCAGGAAAGCCCTAATTTTCTTGCCACCTCCTCCATGGCAGTACACCAGAAAACGGTTCGGTCTCGAGATAAAACGGGCCTTGACGATTTCTCCCCCAAAGTATGGCCATCTCTCCTTTGTCTCCATAGACCTGCCGCTCCTGATAAATCGTATTATTATAAAAGCGAGCTTACTTGGCGCCGACTCAAAGGTCAAGATAGGATAGAATCTTGGGTTGTCCACCATGACTATATCAAGTACGATTAGCAGACAAATCTGGATGAATCGCTAAAGTCCGGATAAATCATGAATCTTCGTCGCGAGATCGCGGAGATGGATGTGCCTGCCCGCCATCGCGAGTCTGCTCGCTCAGGCGAGGCGGGCGGGCCACCGGGTTGACGATTGTGGATTGCGGAATGCGGATTGAAAATTCTCCCGAGAGCTCGTGAGAATTAGAAAACAATTAGCAAGATCTGCAATATCAAGTTCCATATCATCACAATGTGGTCAAAAATCCGAGATCCGAGATCGTAAATCCAAAATCGAAGCCGAGGCGTACTTGAAAAGTACGTCGCAGGGTAGCGAGGCCTGAGGACGCCCGGAAGGACGGCCATATCAGCGGTCGCAGTAGGAGATTCATGATTTATCCGGACTGGGGAAGGAGAAAAGATGGCAGCATACAGGGTTGCAATGTTCCGGCCTTACCCTTTTCAGGTAGGCCACAAGATCCACATAGAGGAAGGACCGCGCCGGGGAGATTGGGAAGTGATCGGTGTCAGTGACCATAAAGTCAAACTCAAGTGTCCCGTGTCCTTGCGTGAGTTTGACTGGAGCCGATTCTGCTATTTTGTAGAAGAGCGCGACATTGATGAATGGCCGCAAAAGGATTAGACAGTCTGTATCTGGTTTTTTCTAAAAACATTTCTAAAGATTTTTTTTCAGCCCAGAAAAAAGTTACCTTCCCTCGCCGGGGTAGATAGAATAGGGTCAGTATCTCACCATATGATGGGGGGGGAAAATCCCG
>JASFKF010000425.1:0-3146 GCA_050118775.1 Syntrophobacterales bacterium | reverse complement strand
CCATTCCATTTTAGTGTAATAGGAAAAATGCTGAAGGATCCCCTCTAAATAGGCCGGAATGGCCAAACCGATTGCCCCGACTACGGAGGAGTAAGATACTGAAACTAGTGGAGAAAGGTCTTTCATTACCGCTTTGCCAATCAGAGAGTAGGCCACCCAACTCATCACACAGAAAAAAATGAAGACCTCACCTAAGCCGGCGTTTCCCTCAAAAATTTCAATGGGATTACCCCTTGAAATTACAACTATTGCTCCGGTTACTGAAATGATAATTCCGGCAAACTTAATCAAACTCAACTTTTCTTTAAAAAGGTAAGAAGCAAAAAGGGCAATAAACACGGGATTACTGGCAATGATCACCGAGGCTCTGCCGGCGTGGATGATTTTGAGTCCTTTGAAGAAAAAAACATTGTAGGAGAATACTCCGGTCATTCCGAGAAGAATCAGAGGAATCACCTGTCCTTTTCTCACCGGAGGAAGTCGGTTTTCGACCTTATAGGTAATAAAGAGAAGGAAAATAGAGGCGATAGCGAATCTAAGGAAAGCCGCAGAGAAAGGGCCAACGTCTCTTGCAACTACCCTCCCGGCAATGAAGGTCCCCCCCCAAAAAATGGCAGTCACAAATAGCTTTATATAAATAACTACTTTACTACTCTCGCTCATTTTCTCTCAAAGTCCAAAAATTATTATGGCTGGACAAACTACCACTGATTGCACAATAAACCTAGCCCGGATATTGATTAATCATTTATTGAAAGGATTTGATACCTGCGGGATATTCTTAGGTGGGGTGCCGCGACTCACTCTAAATCGCGGCACAAAAATGTCTGCAAAGTCAGTCCTTTATCAAAACTGAATTTTTTCCGGAGGTCTCCGCTCCGGCACGTAGTCGTGAGGAATTTTCTCGTCATTCCACTCCTGGGAGACATAAAGGTTGCAGTAGCAACTGCCGTATTCCTCCACGTCAGGCTCGCGGTAGACGCACGGACAGATTATGTCTTTATCCCATTCGCGCTCACCACTTGCCAACCGGCAGGGACATGACATGTACCCGTACCGGTCCTTGTTGATAATAAGATTTTCTAGAAGCTCAAAGGTCCTCTCTTTATCCTTGTTGAAATAGTAACCTTTGGCCTCCTGAACCTTGCGTAACGCTTCGTAGAGTTTTTCAACGTCCATCATCCTAACCCCAGAGCTTCTTTGATTTCTTGTTCCTTGTAGCCGACTATGACCTTTTCGCCAATGATAATGGTGGGGAACGAACAGTTCGGATTGAACTTCTTCACATCCTCCAGGATGGCCGCGCGTTCTTTTCCCTTGAGCAGATCCACGTCGGTAAATTCATAGGCTATGGTACATTCGTCCAACAGCTTCTTGGTCGCTTTACAATGACTACAGGTGCTGAGTGAATACATCTTCACAGAATCTTGCGTCATAACAAATCCCCTTTTCTCATTCCCCGGTTTTGATTTAAAGGCTCTACTATCAGAAATTCTGACACAAGCCACATGCAAAGGCAACTCACTTTTGAAGCTCAGCTGGCAGTATCTAATTCTGCAAAAGGGTTAGGCTTCATCCCCAGAGCCGATGAGCGGTAGAACCTTATCGATTTGAAAAAAGACTAAAAATTTAGGCTCATTCTTCTCGTCAGAGTATTTTTTTCTCCTCAGTGAGTAGAGAAGTTCGCTATCCTGCTCTTCCCTTGTTTTGGTTAGAAAAAGTCTTTTGCCGGTAAACTTCTGGCCTGTCTCCATAAAAAGATAGGCTGCGTGAGGGTTGGACTGCAGATTACTGTGGGTCAACCGGTCACGCATGATGAAGGCAATTGTCTCATCGTCTATAAAATGGGGAGAGGCGTATATTGCCGCATCCACCTTGCCGTCTCCATCTGCTGTAGCGAGCACGCCTCGACCTTTCACAGATTCAAAATATTCTCTCAGGTTCATTTTCATATTCATACCTCCAATTTCGTCAAGTTATGTTCATTGATTAAGCCATGCATGTCTTAAACATTTTGATGTGAGATATGGGATATGTGATGTGTGATTGAAAATTCTAGCTCTAACAAATTCTATCTCACATCTCACATCTCACATCTCCGGCAAGTGCATTTCTAGCCAGTTCGCTTATACGATAATTACGCTCTGTTCCATTCAAGTAGATTGCAACTTCAGTTTCATCACTTTCTAACTCTGCCAGGGCAGGATCGTCCTGACAACCGCCAATTAAGCCCATGGTCCAAACGGCCAGACCTCTTAAAACCGCATCTCCAGATGAAAGAAAGGGGTGCAGATGGGGTGTCGTATCTACAAGCAACTCTGGCCTCTCCTGAGCCAGCCTGCCTAAGCCCCAGAGGACGCCTCGCTGCAAGGGTTGGTGCTCGAGGAAATTGCCGTCTTCTCGTATATATGACTTCAAAATCATCACATATTCACCGGCCAAACCCTGATGTTGAGCCATGACTTCTCCCATGGCCTCAGGCAGCCCCCAACCGATGCCTCCCGATTCATCGTTCAAATTCCATATCATTCTTCGCATTATCACCCTGGCTGACTCCATATCCTCTTCTGCAACCTTCTTAACTACCTTTCCTATGGCCTTTACAGCTCGCCACCTTACTTGTGAATCCGTATTGCACAAAAAGGAAAAAAGAGGGTTAATTGCTCGACGACCCGGCAGTGAGGTAATAATTTCAAGACCTTGACTGAAATCCTCAGCCCTCAGCAGATCAAGGACTCTTCTTTTGAGGTTTCGCCCCCTCCACTTCTTACTAGTGTTTTCCATTTTATCGCGTTAGCGCCCCTTTTAATAATTTGCCCGTGGTCCATAACTGCATACCTGCTCTTATAAACACGGTCATCTTCATATGCAACCCGAGTCATGAGATTTCGGATTGCGGATTGCGGATTTTTAGATTCGAAGTGAGAAATTCACATTAGCACTCCGATATTCGACATTCGAAATTCGCAATCATTTCTCTATGCCCCATGCCCTATGCCCTATGCCCCTATAGATCAACATTGCTATGACCTGGAGATTGCGATATACTCGCAGACGATTTTGGCGATATCGTTGCCACGAAGATCAAATAGGAGGAGAGTTAGATGTCAACAAAGGAGAATCTAATCAAAGTCTACGAGTACGCG
>JASFKF010000424.1:0-3146 GCA_050118775.1 Syntrophobacterales bacterium | reverse complement strand
AGCCTACTCGATTGAAGGTTCCTTCCTGGATTACCCTCAACAGTTTTACCTGCATGGAGGGGCTCATTTCAGCAACCTCGTCGAGAAAGAGAGTCCCGCCGTCGGCAATTTCAAGGACTCCGGTTTTGCGCGAGATGGCACCGGTAAATGAGCCTTTCTCATGCCCGAACAGTTCAGATTCCAGCAGAGTGTCGGTAAAGGCGGCGCAATTCACCACCATGAGCTTTTTCTTGCGTCTGGGCCCAATCTTATGAATTAGTCTGGCAACAAGCTCTTTGCCTGTACCACTTTCACCGGTGATCAAAGTGGTAGTCTTTGAATTGGCAACTTTCACGGCGTCAGCGATTACTTTTTCTATAGCCTTGCTTACACCAATAATTTCATACCGGGACTCCAGCTCCTTCTTTAGGTATAGGTTCTCATTAACTATGTCCTTATAGTTTCTAGCCCGCTCAATGGCTACCGAAGAAAGTTCGGAGAAATGTTTCAAAATTTCCATGTCAGCTTCATGGATTGGCTGGCCGTCCTCCCTGTCGATGATCTGGATCACGCCGATTACTTCTCGTCCGCTCTTGATGGGCACGCAGGCAATAGACCGGGTTTCAAATCCAGTGGCTTCACTGATCGTGCTGTCCCAGAGGGGATCTTTAGATACGTCGGGAATGAGAAGTGGTTTGCCGGTTGAAGCCACATGGCCAGCGATTCCCTGACCCATGTCGATCTCAAATTTTTTGACTTCCTCTTTGGCTTCGCCAGTTGCAACCTGAAAATAAAGTTTGTTCGTACCCTTATCCACTAAGAGGAGAGAGCTTGCCTTAGCTTCCATCAGCCTGGTCACCGATTCGATGATCATTTCCAAAACGCTATCGGTGTCAAGAACTGAAGTAAGTAATGGAGAGATATCTTTGAGTATACTTACCCGAGGATCGACGGACCGATTTTCCATGAAAAATCCTCCTTGGAAGTTTGTTGTGTATTTGTTTGTATACCAAAAGCAGGGCTGCGTCAATAATTATAGGTGATTATACGAACTTTCTACTTTGCTTAGTCAACAAAAGGTAGGGGATTATATTTTTTGGCGCAAAATTTGCTTAAGAATCAATGGACTAGGTAATATGGCAAAATGGTTATCAGCAGTAAATAAGTCACGCGGTAACCGTTTAACTAGCCGCTATGGTTTAAAAAAAACTTGACAGACTACGAGGTTTTAATTAAAAGTGGGCCCAATGTACTGAAGTACGCTAAAGCTTCTCTACCCTGGGGCCTCATTCTGAGACGATTCAATGACAGCATTTTCTAGGAGAACTAATCACTTCCTTCTCGCCTTGCTGCCCGGAACTCACCGGGATTTGCTATTTAAGAGTTTTTCTAATAGCTTACGAACTGAAGTTGGATTGCTAATTCCCTCTCCTCTCGGTTAAGGACAGGTGACGGTATGAGACGAAAAAGAATAACTGTGATGTGGATGCCGTCGGTGAGTTCCAGATCCCGAACCTTTTCTCTCCCACCTTTAATTTTGTACATTTTTGTGGGCATGCTTGTACTCTCCTGGGTACTGTTGGCAACAGGGGGGTATTTTGGCAAGAGTCTCTATGATAACTACCTTGCGTTACGGGAGGAAAATAGCTATTTGCTCCATAAAGAGAGGGAATTGGAAGCACTTCGACAGACCATGGAGCGCATCCGCAAGGACGAGAATACCATCCGAAGTTTTCTGGGGGTGGAAAAAAGTGGCGAAGAGACAAGCGGTCTCGGGCAGGGAGGTGAGCCGTCCCCGGATCTTTCCACCATAGCTCTCAATGATGCCATGGCAAGTGGCAGCGTGCCGTTTCCGGCCAAACCCAAAGAGGTGTCGATTCTCCAGAGAGCCAAGAGCTTGGAGTTGGACCTGCAGGAGTTGGTGGAAACCATGCGGAGCCAACGGGAGACCTGGGATAGCACTCCGAGTATTATGCCTGTTAACGTCACTGATTACTGGTTTTCCTCGGGTTTCGGGTGGCGACGCAGTCCCTTTACGGGTCTGAAGGAATTCCATAACGGCTTGGACATCAGTAGTGCTAAAGGTACACCCATTGTCGCGCCTGCCGATGGAACGGTTATCAAGAGAGGATATGACAAATATCTTGGCAAGTTCCTTAAGATAGACCACGGCCGAAAGATCGTTACTACTTACGGTCATCTTTCGGCTTACAATGTAAGTCCCGGACAGAAAGTTGAGCGGGGCGACATTATTGCATCCATGGGTAATTCGGGACTTTCAACTGGCCATCACCTGCACTACATGATTAAAGTCAAGGAAAGGTGCGTCAATCCGCTTCACTACATTCTAAATGCGAAGGCCAACCGTCTCTTGGTCCGCCCTTTGCAGATCGAGGGTGGAGGGCAATGAAGCTTAACAAGAATAAAAAAGGGAAAGATTTGTCTTTGGATACCCTTATTGGGCCCAATACTGTTTTCGAAGGGTCAATCCAGAGCGACCGTAGTGTTTGTGTGGAAGGCAGCATTAGAGGGAGAATCGAGGCCAAGGGTGAGATTGTAGTGGGCCGTGAAGGTAAGGTAGAGGCTGATATCTACGCCGATTCCATCGTAGTGGGCGGTCAGGTTATTGGCAATATTAACGCTAGGAGCCGATTAGAAATCACTGCTACGGGGCGGGTGACTGGAGACGTTGAGGCAACAACGATTACCGTTGCTGAGGGTGGAATGGTGGACGGTTCGTTTAAAATGATGGAGGCAACGGAAACCGCTTATCCACAGCTGGAAAGTGGATTGTCTGCGAAAGAAAATAGTCAGGCCAAGATCCAATCCCCTTCTGATCCCATCGAAAGCCTACCCCAGGCGTGAGTTAAGCTCCCAATAGAGCAATTTATTAATAATCAGAAAGGGCCATTAACCTTTCTCCACCGGCTATTCGGTGATGCCAGAGTAATAAATGGAAAGTGACTACTCAATAACAATCTTTTCCAGACACAGGGGTAAGACCCGCACCTTTAATCTGGATCGTCGCATTGTTTACTTGCCCCTGGCTATATTGATAGTCTTGGTACTGAGTGGCGTTTTTTTTGCACAAGGCTATTTTCAAGAACGAGAGGAACGCCAAAGACTGGAAGGCAGGATAGCCTCTCTCGAACAGCTGATGACCAAGT
>JASFKF010000423.1:0-3153 GCA_050118775.1 Syntrophobacterales bacterium | reverse complement strand
GGGTTTCTAGGGTTTGGTGAGGCTTACATGGTTGATGATCTCCAAGTTGAGGGCGACCTGCAAGAATTGTTGCGTTTAGGTATTTGCCTTAGGTATGACAGGCGAAATATATCTTTCTGGAAAAAAGTGCAGTTTCTCGCCCATTCCCTGGCAACAAGAAACACCTTGGGTCGAGCTCCACAAAACATCGAGCATCACTATGATCTTGGCATAGAGTTCTACCAACTTTTTCTTGACCAGACCCTTACTTACTCCTGCGCTTACTTTAACAGTGAGACCGACTCCCTTGAACAGGCGCAACTGAATAAGTACGAGCATATCTGCCGGAAGCTGTCATTACAGCCGGGGGAAAAACTGGTGGACATCGGCTGTGGTTGGGGGGGAATGCTTATTTATGCTGCGCAGAACTATGGCATACAGGGGTTGGGAAACACTCTTTCTTGTACTCAGTGCGAGTACGCCAAAAGTAAAATAGAACAACTGGGTTTGCAAAACCAAATAGAGGTGGTTTTAAAAGATTATCGAGAGATCACCGGCGAGTTCGACAAGTTTGTTTCTATTGGCATGTTTGAACATGTGGGGAAAGCATTTATTCCGGTCTTTATGCACAAGGTTTCACAGCTTTTAAAAAAAGGGGGCATAGGTCTGCTCCACACCATTGGCAAGAACACTGAGTCCCCTAGCGACCCCTGGATAATAAAATACATTTTCCCAGGCGGTTATATTCCTAATTTGTCCGAAATTATCCGTGAAATGGGGAGGTCTGGTTTCCCAATAATGGATGTAGAAAACCTTCGTTTCCACTACGGTCACACCCTGGACCGCTGGGCGGACAACTATGAAAAGAATGTGGAGAAAGTACGGTGTATGTTCGATGAATCATTCGTGCGAATGTGGCGACTCTATCTCCACGCTTGCTCAGCCGGGTTCAAGTACGGCAGTTCTCGACTCTATCAAATTCTTTTCTCCAACGGGTTGAACAATGAACTGCCCCTCACCCGAAAACATCTCTACCAGGACGAATACAATTAGAAAGCTACTAATCTCAGCTATTAAGTCCTCGAGAATATGAACCGCAGAACCGCAGAGCAAGGAACCGCAGAATATCGAAGTGAAAAACGTTGTTTTATTTTCTAAGAACTTCTGCTGTTCTAAATTCCTTGTTCGATATTCGATATTCAAAATATAGAACAGAGTGAATCCTCCAACAACTCAGCTAAACATATCTCGTGAATTCCCCCTCCATCTGTTGACCGAGAATCCAGGAATGGTTAAGTTTGTTTAGATCTTATGGTTATATACAGGAGGTAAAAACGATGGCTAATCGTCATGATAGAAATGAGAGACCCGTGCAATCTGGTTGGGAAGGCCCGGGCATGGAAATCTGGCCCGAAGAGGATGATTACATTATGTGGCGCTCCATGAAAGAGGACGCCAGAAGACACCTCGAGTGCAACATTCCCGCCATGGAAGCAAGTCCTTTTTGCGGTAAAGGCTACCACAACGGCTAAACCTGCCTGATCAAGAACCACAATGCTGCCTGACAAAGAGCCCGCTCCTTGGAGCGGGTTCTATCTTTACTCCACCTAATTTTACCATACAATATTTAAAAAGCTGTATTAAGGTAACCTATATTAAGACGTTTATATTTTTCTTGACAAAACAAATGGCAGTGTGGCTTTCTGAAAAAAGAAACAACAAATGGAAATTCTAAGGAGGTTCGCGATGAAGAAGGTCATGGTAGTTGGTTGTGGTGCTTACATGGACAGCGGTTATGGGTGTGCTGGAGAATGGCGGTGTCTTAAGGCTGCGGCTTTGGGTGAGGGAAAATTCGACGAACCGTCACAAGTTATCTCCTTTGTCACCTGCGAGTGCCCAGGACGAAGCCTGGCAGCCAACGCTGGGGTCGCCATGAAAATGTCGGAAATGCAGCCGGATGTAATTCACCTGAGTTCGTGTTTGGCGAATGCAAAGCCGGACTGTCCCTACGGTACTCCAGAGCAGTTTGCCCAGATACTGGAGAACAAGTTTCAAATCCCTGTATTGTTGGGCACCCACGAATACCATTAGAGCAAAGCTCCCTGAGCTTTATTTGCCCTTAGGGCTATGATCAGCAACCGGTGGATGTCTTACTCCCCAAGCTCCATGATCAACAAAACATAGTCTCAGCGAAAAACCATAGGGTCTGAGGAGTGATTTTTCTCTTAAGGAGTTTCCCCGAAAGTGTTTCTGTGACATCGGCCACGGGGAAGCTACTCCACAACGCGCATAATTCACGCCATTTATTGGCTGAGTCCCTGTTTAGTGAGCACCATATCTTTATGCAGACCTTCGCAAAGCTGAGGTCAGTGAAGATAGGTTGCTCAGATGTTCGTTGTTTCGCAGCTTCCCCTTTTGGCCTTCCCTTTCATTCAAACCTCAAAGGTAAACTGGCTCTTGAACACAGGTTCGAAGTATCATCCACTCATTTTTGGGGAAACTCCTGGATTTTTTCTTTTGGATAGCCTGGTGAAGAAGGAGGATGAAACCTGTGAGGGCTATGGTTTCTTAAATCTCTAGAACTTTTCCAACTCCACACTCAGTAAATTTCTCGGGATGTGAAGCCTTTATTTCCGACTTGTACTGAGTGCAATGGCAAGGGCAGACCAGCTTTAAGTCTTCAAGGAGTTCCACTTCTCTGAATCCGTGGAGGCCTCCCAGGAGTCCGTAGGGCTTTCCAAATACCGACGCAGCTTTAAGGATGCTTCTCACCCCCGGATGAGAGCACCCAGTAACCAGAACCAACCCTTCTTTGGTCTTGACAACAAGGGATTGCTCCATGTTCTGGAGCTCCCCTGTGGAAAAAACATTTTCTTGGATCTGGCAATGAGCTTCAACTGACACAACTTGAGCCGCGCCAGCTGGCAGAGGGCAGGAGCTAGGGAGGTAGACTGTAGCTTTCTTGTTGACCTTGAGTAAGGCCGAGAGTCCTCCGGTGTGATCCCAGTGAGGGTGGGAAATGAAAATTGTGGAAAGGGTGGAAGGGTCAAAGCCTAGTTTCTGCAAGTTATTTATTAGCAGAGAGCCTTTAGCACCGGTATCGAAGAGAAGGTTTTGGCCCTTTTCTACCTCAACCACGCAAGCAAAGCCCCAGTCAGCACCGCACCCTTCTTT
>JASFKF010000422.1:0-3155 GCA_050118775.1 Syntrophobacterales bacterium | reverse complement strand
CACTTTTGCGCTTGAGACATCACCACCACATTTAGGGTCAGGTTGGAGGCTATTCATTCCCGAAAGACCATTTAGAGCTTCGGCGCCATTTTCTTGTTGGCATTAGGATTGCAGCATAAACTTGGCGGAATATAGGTTCTATATACTGGAATTTGTCACTACTACAAGTGAGTACCGATAACATGGAGTGCAAAAACCCAACTGATTGCAAGCATTACCCATTATGTGAACCTTTGAAGACTCTGATTGGCAAACTAACCCTGAGAGCTCTAGACACTTACACAGGAATATTATCCGTAGAAACCGCGTTAGTATGCAGCCGCTGTGATGATTTTGAACTTAAGGAGATACTAAATAGCAGAACAGTATGATCTTCCATTACCTATTTACACACGAGGGTTATCCACTCCAAGATGTGGGCTTTGAAGCTCATATTTTTGACCGATGGCATCATTATTCATCTATTTGAGTTCTTCAGGTTGGCGTATTAGCGTCAACTAAAATCTCTCCGACCAACTGGTGCAGTTTTTCACTCCTTTTCCCCTCTATTTTTCTCTTCCATGCTCATCGCCTCATGTGGTAAGGTGCATCCCTTCGCTATAGCTTATGATCAAATCAGGTTTTGGAGCACTTGATACTAACCCTAATGGGATTTTCTTATACTTGAGGTAGGATATGTCACATGAGCCGAAGATACTGATAGTTGACGATGACCCTACACTATGCAAAAGCTTGAAGGTATTTCTTGGCGACAAATATTCTAATATAGCCACGGCTTTCAGTGGAAGGGAGGCTATAAAACTACTGGAAGCAGATACGTTCGACCTTATTCTGCTAGATGTGATTATGCCAGACATGAGTGGCTATCAGCTGATAGATTACATGAATAGAAACGGCTTGAAAACCTCAGTCATTTTAATAACGGCATATGCTCCTACGGAACTAGAAAAGGAAACTCCGCCAAAGGGTGTCTACGATTCTATAATGAAGCCATTCGACCTTGAGAAGCTAGTGGGAACAGTACAGACTGCCCTTAACAGATGATGATTCCTGAAATCAAAAGTGTATAAATCCCCAAGTCATCTACCTCAAGTGCAAGGCCGCCGATGTGGGGCTAAAGCGCCTGATAAAGTGTATCCTGTGTGTTCGAGATCTCTGTCGAAGTGATAAAACACATCCGGAAAACCCTTGACACTAGTGGAGTTTCTCTAATGGAGCTGATCATACTGATCGCTGCTATTGTTATCACGACCATTGTAGCAATCACTGAATTTCGCTCTTACCAGATGAGACCTAGTCATCCACCCGCCCAACACTCCCAACAAACCGATTCCGATCTTTTTAGATAAATCACTTTCTCCCCTGTCGCTCCTGGCAATCTGCAAAATGGTGGTTTTTTGGATTGACAGAAACTGCTCCAGTTATGTTAATAAGAACTTCGGTGCCCCTCGGCAGGGTTCCTACCTGAAGCCCTGCCCAGGTCTTTTGCCCCCATCGGCTTTTGTCACCTTGTCAACGATATGTCGATGGGGGCTTTCTTTTGCAGGATGGAACTTTTTTGAAGACATTTTGACTATTATTAGTGCATAGAAACTCACCTCTTATTCTCCCCGCCTCCTTTCGTGACTCCCCACTGACTTGTTGTCGGTGGGGTTTTCTTTTTCACCCCTCAATGTAAACAATCTATCGGATAAGATGGGCATAGACTTTGCACACTCCACCAGTAAAGAACGCACGGTTAATATGTTATTGTCAGGGTACGTAATTACCTTCATTATTGGAATAGTAGTTGGCATTGTCTTTTCAACTGTTATTCTTTTCGGAAACCGCCTCAAACAGTTAGGCGAAGAATCTTCGGAGAAGTAGTCTCTCAACACAAGGTAGATATATGGAACAAGAAAGGCGCCAATATCTGCGAGCTAAAGTCAGTTGGCCTGTAACCATTAGGACTGAAAAAGAAACTCTCGAACGGGTTACCTACAACATCAGTCCTATTGGAGCCTTTATTTGTGGTTTATCTCCACTTGAACTGCATGAAGTTGTTGATATGACCATTAGTGCTTCTGACCTTCAAATAGAAGTCAAAGCCAAGGTGGTCTGGACGAGTAACCAAGTTCCTCCTGAAGCAGATATGCCACGTGGCATGGGTGTCGAGTTCATCAATATTTCTGATGAACATAGAGAACTCATCTCCTCTTTAGTTGCTGCGGACGCAGAGCCCTCAGACTCGAAAGCAGATGAAATGAAGCAGGGTTTAATGGAAGAACAAACTTCGATAGGGGATCAGAGCTCAACAGAAAAACAGCCAGTCGAGGGAGAAGAAAAAAAACACGCAAAGAAGGAATCTGCTTTGGGGCCACCCAGGAACTGTCCAGAAGGTCATAAGCACATTTCCTGGTCGATAGGCGATGAGCATATTTTCTGTTGGGACTGCAACCGAAGATACCCACTAACTGCCTGTTTCAAACCACCAGAGCGAGAACCTTCTGACCCTGAGAGGCCCAATGACCAACCTGGACCCTGACGAAATCAAACGAGTAAAAGTCCAGCCTGTTAAATGCCCCAAGTGCAAGCTCACCGTAATGGTTAAACGTTCTGAGAAAGCGTGTCCTTTCTGTAAGAGTCCTTTGCCCAGACCTGAGAAGCGTTGAAATACAACCATATCTTGTGCCAGATTAAATTTTAGAAAAGTGTGAATTAAGGGATGTCATCTATACTTTCGCTATGATCGAGGTGAATTTGTATTTCTCATCAATATAAAATTTCCTACTTTATTGCCCTCCCTCCGAAAGCAGTGATTACTTGTCACTGTTTTCTAGCTTAATTTTCAATGTTCCACTTTTTCGGATTTTGTGTCAGGTTTATAAATCATCCACTGTATTTTCCTCAGTTAAGCTCGACCTGACCCTACTAGTAGAACGCTCCCTTCGTCTAGAAAATATAATCAGGATGACCCTCTCAAATCCATCGGGATTGGCTGAAAAGAGAAAACTACCAGGTAATTTATCCATGGTTGATTATTCTAAGCAAGCAAAATTCCTTAAGGTCAAATGCCCCCAGTGTAAAACCAGTCTACTAATCAAATCCACCGTCAAAGTGTGCCCCATCTGTGAGGGGTCTCTCCGATTCTTGGAGGCGTTGAAAGAAAAACATTA
>JASFKF010000421.1:0-3176 GCA_050118775.1 Syntrophobacterales bacterium | reverse complement strand
CTTTGCTAAAATCAGGCATCTCGACATTTCAGGAATAGGCGGTTTAGAGCTCGGGTCGGTGCCCATCTCCAGTGCGGTCTCGTTAATTTCCCAAATTGAAGGTAAACCTATTAAAGAATTCATTGTTCGGAAAGAGAAAAAAGATCACGGCATTCCGGCCGAGATGGAGGGAGAATTTGCTCCCGGGGAGAAAGTGGTGGTGGTAGACGATGTGATTACCACCGGCGGCTCCACCATCAAGGCTATTGAAGGGGTTGAGAGTCTAGGGCTCAAAGTGGCAAAGGTAGTAGTCCTGGTGGATCGCGAAGAAATGAACGGTAAGCAGAACATCCAAAAGCTCTGCCCTGAAGTGGAATCACTAATAACGCGTTCCGAGGTCATGGAACTTTATAATAAACGCAAAATGCATAGCGCTTAGCCTAAGAACGATTCCGGTAAATTTCCACTCGGCCGCAGTCAATCACTCAATACCTTACTGGTTTTTTCCCAATCCTTTTTGCCTCCCTGGTATACATCCTCATTGTGCCAAATGGCCACTCATTGGCCATTTGGTCAGACGCTTTTTGGCAATTTGGTCAAATCTTGCCCTAGACCGACAAATCCCAAAATTGCCCAAACGAGGTAAGCAATTGTATTTGCTAGAATTATTTATTCGAGCTTGGTTGGCACTCATTGTGCTACTCGTATTCACGACTATCTGGTTTTGCGTGTGTCAACATCACTAGATGGAGGAGAGACCAATGAATACAAATACTAACAACAGACAAGCAAGGAGGTTTGCGCCTTGGACAGCACTAGTGGTCCTGAGCCTCCTTACGGCCATTGTCCTGGTAGCACCCGCTGTGGTGTCTGCCCAGATCACCGGTGAATTAAGCCAAGAATGTGATTTTGCCCTCCTCGGAAACTTGCACACCATCACGGCGACAGTATCTGAGGGCGGCACACCCGGTGCAGGGATGCCGGTGTTTTTTTATTCTATGTCGCCTTTTTACTATGGCCTGGCAACTTTTGAGGAAAATGATGGGGTGGCCACCTTCACTTACACGGCCAACAGTGTGGCTCCTGTTACCATAACTCTTTATTACTTAAACTCCAATGAAGACTATATTCCTCTGGACAGTATCACCACGAACTGGACTGACAATGAAGCGGACCTATGTTCGGCTTCACCAAGTGTTACCGTCGGAGGCCGGATCGTACTAAATGCCAAGAAGAGAGGCGCCTTGAGAATTGCGCTCTGTTCAGCTGATGGCCTCGATGTAAGCAATGTTGACCTAGAAACCGTTCGACTGGTCGGAGTTGCTCCGTGGCAGTCGAAATACAAGGATTCCCATCTCTGTCCAGGTGGAAAAGACGGAGTTGGGGATCTGGTATTCAAATTCAAAAACCGCGAAGTTTTAGAAGCTCTGGAGAAAAGTGTGGGAGAACTCGAGGATGGCACCGAGGTTGGATTGGACCTC
Organism: Syntrophobacterales bacterium; assembly: GCA_050118775.1. GTDB lineage: Bacteria > Desulfobacterota > Syntrophobacteria > BM002 > BM002 > BM002. Next base: position 1,716 of record JASFKF010000421.1, on the reverse strand, counting down.
ACCGGCACTATGAATGGCGCTAAGACTCCTTTTGAAGGCGAGTGGCTGGCGGTGATCAAAAAAGAAGGCAAATGCACTGGAAAGACAAGCATAAAAAAGATAAGAACCATAAAGACAAAGAGAACAAAAAAGATAAAATAGCCAAAAAATAGACAATTTGTTCGCAGCGACTCTCCTCCAAGGCAGGGACAATATGGTCCCTGCTTTTTTTTGTGATGTCTCCTACTCCCCGAGCCCCAAATCCGTTGCATTTTTCCTATTTCTCGAACTGAGCAAGAGCACAATCGCAAGTGCCTGGACAACCAGTGAGGCAATAACCAGATATAAAATATTCGTGCTTCTTTGCCAGAGCCAGGGTCCCGAGAGGGCGCCGCACAATCGACCGATAACCAGGGCAGTGTAGTTGAAAGCAAGCCACTTTCCTCGTTCCGTTGGAACCATTTCCGAAACGTAGGGAAAAATGGAGACGATGGTGAATTCAAAAAGAAAAAACATGCAGACCAGACCTACTGCAGCCAAATATATGGATCTCTGACAAAAGGGTAAAGCAACGTAGCTAAGGCCGGTCAGGGCAAGTCCACCCAGTATCGCTTTTCTTTTGCCAATTCGATCTACTAGGGCCACAACAGTAAGTTCTCCCCCCAGTTCAGCCACACCTACTAAGATAGAGAAAAAGCCCAATTCTTGTACTCGAAGATTAAACTGCTCTTCCAGCCATGCTCCATAGACAATCACCATATTCTCATTGGCAAAGACCATTAAAAGAGAAACCCCCAGAATTAGGATAGGTCCTAGCTTACCTGTGGGTACTTCCGAAGCAGCCGAAAGATTCTGCTCAGCATTTTTTATTGAAGCTTGGTTGGTTAAAGTGACGTCCTCTAGGCGGGTCGTCCAAAAGATTGCTAATAGGGTGGAGATTGAGATTAGACTAAAGGGGCTTTGCCAGCCAAAGTGAGCAATGAGCAAGCCGCTCAGCGGTATGCCCAAGAGCCAGCTACCAGCCCAGGATGCTTCGAGGATACCAAGGGCCTTGGCTCTATTGGAGTAGGGTATGCGACTACTGACAAAGGCCTGAACACTTGGATCATAAACAGGCTTTGATATGCCAATTAAGACAAAACCCACAAGGGCGATGGTAAAACTTTTAGAAAAAGAGACAGTTAAGGCTCCAAGGATGAGGGTGGTCAAGCCGAGCATCATACCCCAACCGTATCCCCTGCGTTCGGAAACAACACCCCAGAGCGCACCTGTTAGACCTACGCAGTGTCGTGCCGCAACCAGAATTCCGGCTTGTTGGAATGAAATGCCTAGACCACGGGCTATTGCAGGTAGGAAAGGGTAGGTTACCCGAACAGCCAGATTAAGCATCAAGCGACTAAAAAATACAACGAACCAGGTCCATTTAGACATGCGAGTCAAGTCTCCCGATTTCATCCTGGTACTAGAAACACCAGCACCTGCAGCGAGGAAACTATCAAATTGCAATTCAAAATTCGTAACAGTCTCCGAGACTGTTGATGTGCGATCTGGGATGTATGATGTGGGATCCCTCACCTATTCACTAGTCATTTGCTATCACACATCTCATATCTCATATTCCACATCACAAATTAGATCTTGCGCATCGATTGCCTAGTTGTGTAAAGGCCTGGTGATTTTGCTTTTGAAGATCAGGAACAGATACAATAGAGGTTAGACAAAGTAAATAGGTTTAAG
>JASFKF010000420.1:0-3183 GCA_050118775.1 Syntrophobacterales bacterium | reverse complement strand
GATGCTGAGCCACAGGCCAATAGCTGGAAAAGAGAGGGCCATCAGGATAGGACAGGGCGGAGACATAGTTGATCAGAGCGTCAAACCAGACATAGGTTACGTAACGGTCATCAAATGGTAAGGTGATTCCCCAGCTCAATCTTGATTTTGGTCTGGATATGCAAAGATCCTCCAGTGGTTCGCTAAGAAAACTGAGCACCTCATTTCGATATCGCTCCGGTCGAATAAAGGTGGGATTTTTCTGGATGTGGTCAATGAGCCACTCCTGGTATTTACTCATTTTGAAGAAATAGTTCTCTTCCTCACGCTCTACGGGGGGAAGATCATGCTGGGGGCATTTGCCGTCAACTAATTCTCTTGCGGTATAGAACCGCTCACAGCCAACACAATATTGGCCGCTGTAGGAGCTGAAGTAAATATCTCCCTCATCATAAACCTTCTGGAGGATATAGCTCACCACTCCTTTGTGAAGCTCGTCGGTGGTGCGAATGAAGTAGTCGTTGGTAATATTCAGGTTTGGCCAGGTTTGGCGAAACAACTCACTGATCTGATCAGCGTAAGCTTGAGGATCTTTACCTGCAGCGGCGGCGGCTTCTACGACTTTGTCCCCATGTTCATCTGTACCGGTGAGAAAATAGGTTTCTTTCCCTGTAAGCAAATGGAAACGGTTGAGAACATCCGCAACGATGGTGGTGTAGGCATGGCCGAGATGGGGTGGAGCATTCACGTAGTAGATGGGTGTGGTGATGTAATACCTAACTGCCATAGATCCTCCCTGAATTAGCTTCTATCCATATCCTGTTCTATTTTAGCTTCAGTATCAGCAGAGCGATGGCCCGTTGCCGTGCTATCTTTTAGATCGAGAACACCGAATTCAACCTCTCTACCATCGCTTAGGGCGACTACCACCCTCTTTTCCATGACGTTCTGGCGGACCACCTTACCTTCCCCTTCAGGTGTCATGATACGCTTGCCAACTTTGGGCATTCCCTTTTTCATTTCGATATAGTCGGCATATTCGTATTTAAGGCAACACATGAGCCGACCGCAGACCCCAGATATTTTCGTTGGGTTGAGGGAGAGGTTCTGCTCTTTGGCCATCTTTACCGAGACGGAATGGAATTCTTTAAGGAATGTGGCACAGCAGAGTTCGCGTCCGCAAGGGCCAACACCTCCAATCATTTTGGCCTTATTTCGGACACCGATTTGTCGAAGTTCGACCCGGGTATGCAATTCTTTCACTAAATCTTTAACCAACTCGCGGAAATCTACTCGACCATCGGCATAAAAGTAAAAGATAATTTTAGAGCCGTCAAAAAAACTCTCCACGTCTACTAAGGTCATGGGCAAAGCACGCTCTTCTATGCGTTCCTGGCAGAAGCGGTAGGCATCTTGCTCTCGGGTGAGACAGTCCTGGTATTGCTGGCGATCGTTATCGTTTGCCAGTCTGAATACTTCCTTCAATTGGTCTTTGGGGAAATTAGGGTCTCGCTTTCTTACCGGAGTTGCCACTATACCAAAACTCAAGCCTTTCTCGGTCTTAACAATCACCTCGTCTCCCTCCTTGAGAACAAAGTGACCGGGCGCAAAGTTATATATTTTGCCGCCTTCGCGGAAGCGAATGCCAACGATATTATCCATAAAGCGTCCTAAGCCAACTTGGGCCAGTGATTATTTCACTTTCCAAGGTCAGCCACCAATCCTAACTGGCCAACCAAATTGTTCCCTAGCTGCAACTGGAAGATCTGCTCCTGTCTCAATGGTCTGGCCCGTCGCCCGTGCGTAAAACAAGAGCAGGAGTGTTTCGAGACTCAATCTTCTGTTCACATTATAACCGATAGCTCCTTGTACTGTGCAGACAAGGTCGAAGATCTGCAATAGGTGGTGGGATCTCATATGTGATGCCAAGGTCTCCACTTTATCGGCGAGATCCGAATTCAGAAGACCAATACTATCCGTTGCCTCGAACTGCTGCACAAGGAGATCCCGAATCCATGTTTTCAACCATTCCAGATCTTGCTGCAGATCTAGATTGTCGCCTTTCCAGCTGTTGGTTGCTGCCAAGAGGTCGGGGATTCGAGATTTATGGATCTCGGCCACTGTTTCAAGAATCCAATTGCGACGGGCAAGTTTTTTTTCGTCCAGCAAGGCCATTGCTAGAGATAGACTACCACCTGCCAATTTGGCTATTACAGCCGCGCGCTCTGGTTCTATAGAGTGAGTCTGACACAGATGAGCCGATATTTCCACCGTTGCCAAAGGTTGAAAAGGGAGATGGAGGCAGCGAGAGACAATGGTTGGTAAAAGGGCTGTGGTTTCGAGGGCAGTCAAAATGATTAGATTATCCGCTGGTGGTTCCTCAAGAACCTTGAGAAGAGCATTGGCCGCTTCTACCTTCAGGTGCTGACTATTGTTAATGATAGTTACCCGGTAGCGGCTCTCCAGGGGTTTAAAGCGCAAACCGTGCTTGAGAGCACGTATCTGTTCTATTTTGATAAAAGGACCTTCTCTTTCTATGACGTCAATATCGGGATGGTTACCACTATTCGCTTTACGACAGGAAATGCACCTATCGCAACAATCTCCCCTGGTACCTTCTTCGCAGTTCACCACTTTGGCAAGGGTGAGAGCAGTCAACTTTTTGCCAACCCCCTCCATGCCGGTGAAGAGAAAGGCGTGAGGTAAGAGGTCCTGGGCCAGGGCCCGACGCAAGAGGCGAATTATTTTGGTTTGGCCTATGATTTCAGCAAAACTCATTTACAGCTTTAGTCCGTATCGTCTAAATAGGGCTCCAACAAAGTCACGATCTCCTGGTGTAACTGCTTCTGATCCAAGGTTGCGTCAAGTATTATAAAACGATTGGGATTTTGGGCAGCAATCTTGAGGTAACCTTCTCTCACCTTTTGATGAAAGGCAAAGTCTTGTTGCTCAAAGCGATCTTCCCGCCCTTCCAGGGATGTTTCCAAAATCCTCTGTCGAGCTCGATCTAAGCCGACTTCCACTGGACAATCAAGTAGTAGCGACAAGCGCGGCCATATTCCCTGAGTGGCCATCTCATTTAGTTGCTGAATAAAAGCCAGGTCCTGATCTCGGCCGTAACCCTGGTAGACGGTAGTGGCATCGGCGAATCGATCACAGATGAGCCACTGCTGGGATTCCAATGCTGGGCGGATCACCTGGGCA
>JASFKF010000419.1:0-3184 GCA_050118775.1 Syntrophobacterales bacterium | reverse complement strand
GCCTTACTGGCGGATGAAAGTCGTCCCCGCATCACATCCTTTAATGATGGCGTACTGGTCGCTTTGAGAGGGGTAAACCTCAATCCTGGAGCAGACCCGGAGGATATGGTATCTCTGCGCATTTGGGCGGAGAAAAACCGGATCATTACCACCCGTAGACGAAAGCTGATGTCAGTGGCAGATCTTTGCTCTGCCGTTGACAGGGGTAAGGGACCTAGAACGTCCGGCGAATTTTTGGAGGATGTGGCAGATCGCCTCATGGTCCGCATGGGTGGTGTGATTGGTGAGCTTGAAGACAAAGCGGCGGAGCTGGAAGAAGCTGTGCTCACCGCAGAGAGTCACGAACTGCGCCCCATGCTCGCCTCGATCCGGCGAGACGCGATTAACCTCCGGAGGTATATGGCACCGCAGCGGGAGGCCATAGCACGATTGCAGAGCGAAAAGATTTCTTGGCTTGCTGAAGAAGACAGGGTGCGTCTCCGCGAAACATATGACCGGTTAACCCGCTACATAGAAGATCTGGATGCAGCGCGAGAGCGTGCTGCTGTTACCCAAGAAGAGCTCATTAGCCGTTTGTCAGAACAAATGGATAATCGTATGTATGTTCTGTCAATAGTAGCTGCCATTTTTCTACCACTTGGCTTTCTGACTGGTCTGTTGGGAATTAACGTGGGGGGCATTCCAGGCTCTGAGTATAAAGCAGCGTTTTTTGTCTTTTGTTTGTTGCTAGTGGCACTGGTGGTTATCGAAGTAATAATATTCAAAAAGAAAAAATGGATGTAGGCTCACCGCTTTCCTTCGGACATCTTCTATTAGAGTCTAATAAGTCTGGGGATAAATGATTACGCCTAGTGTTTTTTCTGATTAAAAGCAGAAGATGATGAGTGCTAAACTGTTCGGAGTATCGTCACATGTGCATGGATTTTCTGCTTCAGGGAGGTTTGGCATGAGAAAATTTGTTGTAGTTTTTCTCTCCTTGGCGTTGGTTGGTCTTTCATCACTCGCCAGCGCTAAGTCTAAAGAGTCGGCAAAGCCTTTCGGTTTCACCATTGACAAGACCTCATATGAGGAAGCCCTCAAAATCGTTCAGGCACGGAAGTGGAGATATGACGAGTACGAGAAAAAGCAGTTCAGGGAAATCGACAAAAAAGATCCATTGCGGGGCAAGAACACCTTCCTCAAGGCTCTGCCGGGAGACCTGGAAGGAGTGAAAAGTCTTTTTATCTTTTTCGGTAATGAGTCCGCCGTGGAAGCTTTAATGGTTGTTATAGACCCTAAACTGTTCGACAGTGTCCTGCAAGTGCTTGACAGTAAATACCCCAAGGTGGAAAGAAGTTTGTCTGGAGAAAAACTTGCTGAATCCTATGCATACGCCACGTGGGAGAAGGGAAGTGACTACATTGAATTACAGAAGATTAGTCCTTTCCGGGTAAGGGTGCTCTACGTTAACAAGGCTGTCTATGCTAATTATAGAGATTTTTTAAATACGAGCTACGAACGGTATTCAGGAAAACTGGAAAAAAAGGATTGGATGAACGAACTGTGATCCTGCCATGCTATTTTGTTCCGTCAAGACGATCAGTACCTGTCGGTTGAAGGAGTTTGAAGAGGGTCGGACCGAGAAAGCAGGTGAGAAGAGCAAGAAGGACAATTGAATCCTTCATGGCGGGCGAAATCAACCCTTCGCGCAAACCAATTTCGGCCGCGGCCATGATGAGACTCAGACGAGCAGATAGCAGAATTCCCGCCTTAATGGCTGCCCTAAAAGAGATACGCTGCAGAGTGAATATTAGGCTGGGAACCAGTTTGACCAGCATGGCCAGAATAAAAAGCTTGAGGGTGAAATGAAGCTGTCCCGGGCGCAGCACGTTAGTCAGGTCGAACTCAACCCCAACGTTAATAAAAAAGATCGGGATGAGAAAACCGAAGCCTAGGGCCGATATTTTACTCTCCAACTGACCCTTCTCACGAAATACAAAGGAGAGCACACAACCTCCCAAAAAGGCACCCAAAACTGGTTCGAGATGGACTAGCTCGGATAGGGCCACAAAGAGAAAAAGAAGGGCCAGGGAAAGCCTGACACCTAGTTCTTCAGTGTCCTGTGAACCGAGAAAGCGCTCCGCTCTCTCCGGATTCCACCATGCCCAAAGCCGCCCTGCCCACAACAGCATGCCAAAGCCGATGAAGAGGGGAAGAGGTGTAATGAAATGCCAGCCTAGGCCATAGTCACGCCAGAGGATAAAAAAGGTGATGCCAAAAAGAGTAAGAAAATCAGCTAAGGAGGCTGCTATGAGAATGCTTTGTCCAAAAGGGGATTTCTGTATGCCCAGCTCTTTTATGGTTGGCATTACCAGTCCCAGTGAAGTGGTGGTTAGCACCAGGGCCATGAACATACCGCTTTTGAGGTACAAGGCGAAGAGGAATGACAACCCTAGGGTGGCTCCAAATAGAAACAACTGTATAGAGAGTTGCCCCCGGCTTTGTTTTAGCAGCATGCCAAAGTCAATTTCCATGCCGGCATGAAACATAAGAAGAAGAAAACCAAGGTGAGCGAGAAACTGGATCCACTCGCCGCTAAACTGGACGTGGAGGAAACTTTTTCCTAGAATTACACCAAAAAGAATCTCCATTACCGGTGCTGGAAGTCTTAACAGCCGGCTGAGGCTGGGCAGAATCGCTGCGGCCAGGGATACGAGTAGAAGAGATTCAGCCTGATTGAGGACCATATGAGTTTGCCAAAGAATTTACAGGTTTTGTTTAAAATCCCCCTAAATCCCCCTTTACAAAAGGGGGACTTGCAAAATAATTTTTATGACTTCCCCCTTTTCTGAAGAAGGGAACGGGGAGGGGATTTTAAGTGAGGGTCACTTATTTCGCTATTATAAGAACTGAACAGGGGACATCTTGGGCCATTCTTTCCCCCACGTGGGGAGAGAACAGTCCCTTGTCCCTGGTTGTGCTACCCATGACTAGCAGATTGAAATCCTTAGCCAGAGCCACAACCTCTTTTACGGGATTACCCTTTTTGATGATTACCTCGAAGTCGAATTTATGAATGTGGGCCAGTTCTCGAACCCGCTTAGAGATGGACTCGGTCCATTCCTCTTCCTCTAAACCCCTGATAAACTCAGGCTCTTCCACTACGGCCACGGCAATCTCAGCCCCAAACTGGTGAGCCAGGTCC
>JASFKF010000418.1:0-3185 GCA_050118775.1 Syntrophobacterales bacterium | reverse complement strand
GCTCTCTCGGCGGCAAAGGCCTTTAGGTCTTTTATTGCTATGGGGCTGTCCATCCTTCCCCTCACACACATGTATTCACATGGATGGGTGCAAACCAGACCGCAGACCCAAGGGAAAGGGTTGTCCCTGCGAATCAACTCCACAGCTTCCCCATCACGCCCTTGACCGATCAAGCTTACGTAACTGGAGACATCGATGCCCGCAGGACAGGCCATCTGGCAAGGCGCTGGAGTGAGGATGTCACAATCGCCCGTTGGACAATTGTGAGTTTCGATGTGACTTTCATATACCTCCCGATAATGGACCAATCCCTCGGAGGCAATTTGGCCGAATTGAACCCCCTGCTCGTCTTCCCCTTCCAGAAGAAGGTTCGTCAACGATTCCATGGCAGCAAAGTGCTCTGAACCTCCCCGCCCTCGAGAGACATCCTCCATGAGCTCGAGGAGTGATTCGGCTCTCTGCTGGGCCCTGGGCACAGTTATTCTTTGCCTTTGCAGAGTTTCTTTCAGGCTCCTTAAGGTTTGGGCAACTGGACAAATGGTAGTCTCTGGCATGGACTAGGCCTCTTTTGCTTTCTTTTTTGCTTTGGCCTTTTTCTTTCTGGGTTTGGGCACTCCCGGCTTGGCACCTGATACAGGTCGGGTCAAGGTTACCTCCCAGCCCACTGCAGCCATGGCCTTGGCGTGACGTTCCCGCCGCGCATCGGACACTTTTGCAGGCTCCCCAAAGTGCAGACAATGGGTGACACATTTGGTGACGCAGGCAGGCGAGAGTCCTTCATCTATGCGGTCCATGCAATAATCGCACTTTACTGCCTTGCCTGTTTCTGGATTCCATTGGGGTGCACCCCAGGGGCAAGCCCGCATGCAGGCCTTGCAGCCCACACAAAGTTCCTCGTCTACAAAGACAATGCCGTCCTTTGCTCGCTTTTGCATAGCCCCTGTGGGACAGGCCGCCACGCACCAAGGCTGCTCACAATGGAAACAGGGCATGAAGATAAAGTCCATCTTGGGAATGTTGTTTACCATTTTCGGCCCAACCGTTTGGATCCGACACAGCCTTGGTCCCACGGGAAGCCGTTTGTTCTCCTTGCAGTGGACCTCACAGGACAGACAGGCAATGCATCTGGCGCTATCATGAAAAAGGTAATATTGACTCATCGATCTACTCCTTGAAATGAACGCTGACTAATTATCTCACAGGTATTGACCATAGCTTACTCGGAGAGAGGTCGAACCCTGACAAAGGTGTCATGCAGGCCGGGACTTCCGCCAATCATGTCTGTCACATTCTCCTGTAGCATGGTGTCGCTAGCGCCCTTGTTGTAGCACCTAGTCGTTGCTGGCACCTGGCGGCCAAAGCCGTGGAGCATAAATACCGCCTCCGGGTGGATGAAGTCGGTGACAAAGGCTTTGATCTTGCCAAAGCCTTGATCTGAGGAAACCTCCACGTACTGCCCATCGGAGATCCCCAGCTTCTCCGCTTCCTCGCTGTTGATCCACAGAACGTTCTCCGGCACCAGTTCATTGAGATAGGGATTGTTCTGGGTGGAAACGTGGGTGTGGACCGCACACCTTCCTACAGTAAGCCTGAAGGACCCTTCATCCGGGGCCGTAACCAGCTCATAGTAAGGGCAGGAAGGAAACTTATGCTCCTCCAGGAGATGGGAGACCAACTCGATCTTCCCGGTGATGGTCTTGAACTTGATTCCATCTTTGCGGTCCCAGAGGATATTCTTATCGGAAAGAGTAACAAACCCCTTGGCGTCGAAATCCTCGATTTTGATACCCATATCCTTGAGCTGCATATTCCAGATATCTTCTATGGTCTCATAGGGAAAGTACTGCCCGACCCCTAGCCTCTCGGCTAAGCCTTTGATGATCTCCCACTGGGGCTTGGTGTCGTACCTCGGCGGAACGCACTGGCGCCGCATGAAGATGGTAGGTTTAAGGCTGTTGGCCATCATTAGGGAATCAGCCCGCTCGAGATAGATGGACTCAGGCAGAATCACATCCGAGTACCAGGCGGTTTCGCTGAAGTTTACGTCGATGGTGACGATGAGATCCAACTTGTCGAAGGCCCTTTTGTTGAGGTTGTAATCTGGTATGGAAAGGAGAGGATCAAAGCGGTTGGAAATGGCCGCCTTGATTGGATAGGGATCCTCGTTCAAAATGGCCATGGGGACCATTGAAGGCACCCCGTGAGCCGGATCGCACACGGGAAGCTTCGCCCCCCCGACCCCATCGTATCTTTCCACGTCCACCTTGGGCAGCCCCTCTTGGTCCACCAGCTTGCCGAAGGAGCCGTATCCGGCATCCTTGGGACCTTTTTTGAAATAGAGGCCTCCTTTACTCTCGATGCTTCCCATCAAAGCGTTGAGGACAATAATGGAGCGTCTGAAGCAGATTTCGTTGCTATGGTTGGCGCCCCGGTAGCCGTAATTGAAAATCACTTGGGGCTTATCTTTGCTTATTTCCCTGGCCAAGGCGACGATCTCCTCCGCCGGGATGCCGGTTTCCTCCTCAGCCCACTCGGGAGTGTATGGTTCCACAAAGGCCCTATACTCTTTTAATCCCGTGACCCACTTATTGACGTACTGCTCGTCGTAGAGGTTTTCCTTGAAAATGACGTGAATAAGAGAGTAGTTGAGGGCAAGATCGGTCCCCGGCCTGATCAACCAGAACCGATCGGCGTGGGCCGCAGTCACCGTGGATCTTATATCGATATAGGTAATCTTGGCCCCCTTCTCCCTTGCCTTCATAAGGGCCTGGATGGGTTTAAGCTGCAGGGACTCGAAGAAATTGCGCCCATAGAAAACCACGTGTTTTGTGTTGGCGAAGTCCATATTCACCTGGCCATCGGTATAACCGGTGAGGGAGCGAAAGGCGGTGTTCACCGAGCCCTTGCACAGGGCATCGTGGGTGTAGTGGTTGGGAGAACCGATGGCCCGCATGAAGGTCTTGCTAATGTGAGTGTTGAGGTTCGTTCTTTCGCCAAAGATCACGCTCTGGGGACCATGCTTGTCCATGATGGACTTGAGCTTGTCCGCGGTGTAATTCAGGGCCTCATCCCAACTGACTCTTTTCCATTTGCCCTCGCCCCGAGCACCCTCACGGATCATGGGATAGCGCAGCCTCTCATTGTCGTGTAGCAAAGCAGTGCCTGCACTTCCTTTGGCGCAAAGG
>JASFKF010000417.1:0-3189 GCA_050118775.1 Syntrophobacterales bacterium | reverse complement strand
GGCGAACACGGCTGAAGGTGCTCTGCAAGAAATATCCAGAGTGCTAAGGGAGCAGGGAGTTCTGGCCATCCTTGAGTTTAAGAAAGTCGACGGCCCACCAGGACCACCTTTATCGAGCAGATTGGCACCTGAAGAGGTGGAGAAGAGGGTTATCCCTTACGGTTTTGAGAGGGTAGGGCTTAAAGAAATCGGACCTTACAATTATCTGCTGAGTTTTATCAACCTTTGATTTCACCTTCAGATTAAATGAACTAAGAGCAACAGCACTATCACCAGCAGCAAGTCATCCTGCTAACTCAAATGGCTGGCCGGGACCAAAGATTGATTTGTTCCTCCTCGTGTTCTGGAAGATAACTGATGCGCCTTTTTTAAACTCTCACTTCTACTTTACCTTTCAGATAGTTCTTCACCTCAGCTATGGGCACCTCTTTTCGGTGAAAGATACCGGCGGCCAGGGCCGACTCAGCTTCTGTTCGGGTAAAGACCTCGTGAAAGTGTTCCACCCGGCCGGCACCGCTGGATGCGATGACCGGTATGGAAACAGCCTCACTCACTGCATTGATCAGTTCGAGGTCAAAGCCCAGGTTTGTTCCGTCTCTGTCGATGCAATTCAACAAGATTTCCCCCGCGCCAAGTTTTTCGCATATCCGGGCAAGGGTGATGGCGTCCAATTCCCTTCCTTCCCGGCCCCCTTTGATCGTGCACTGGTACCAGCAGTAAAGTTCACCCTTTGGGCCCGGGATGGTCGTTTCGATCACCTGATGTTTGACCTCATCCGGCGAGGTTACGTAGACCCTCCTTGGATCGATGGAAATCACAACCGCCTGGTTGCCGTAGACGCGGGATATCTCTTCGATGGAGCTCTGCCCCGTTTTCTGGCCGGTTCTCAGATATTCCTCCACAATTAACACTGCATCGCTACCAATGGAGACCTTGTCTGCCCCGGACCTGAAATACTCGGAGGCAACCTCGAGGGCCTTGTATTGCCGGCCGTTTTTGTCCCTATAGTCCCTGATCCCCCCTCCGATGGTGAGGGGAACAAAGACATTCTTAGAAGTTTGACGCAGGACTTCCAACATGGGCATGTCTTCCAGGGGAAAATCTCGGAATCCGGTGATATTTAAGAAGGTAATCTCATCGGCCCCTTCTTGATAATATCGTCTCGCCAGTTCAACCGGCATGCCAAAGTTCCTGACCACACCTTTTTCTCTGACGTCGTATTGATCGCCCTTGGTGACAACCAGATCCCCCTGGTCGTTTGTGCGAACGTCCAGACAGGCAATTATTCGCTTTGCCAGTCTGGTTCTTTGTGCCGGCCTCACAGTTATGCTTTGCTCTTCGCTGGTTTCAAGAAAATTTTTCAGAAGCTGTAACCCAGCATTGCCGCTTTTCTCCGGGTGGAACTGGGTGGCGATGATATTGCCGATTTGAATTGAGCTAACGAACTCGTACCCATAGTCGGTGGTTGTAAGGACAGCTTCTTCATCCTCGGGAACCACATGGTATGAGTGGACGAAATAAAATTTCTCATCCCCGCCGAGCCCCGTAAAAATCCGGGAAGGCTTTTTGACATTTAGACCGTTCCAGCCAATGTGGGGAACCGAGAGATCGATGTCGAACCTCTTCACCATTCCTGCAACGAGACCTAAACCACTTACACCGGGTGCCTCCTCACTGCCTTCGAATAGGGCCTGCAAACCCAGACAGATTCCCAAAAACGGCCGGCCAGAGGTGAGGTAATCTCTGAGGGGTTCGAGGTAGTTTTTTTCATTCAGAATGTTCATCATGCTGCCGAAGGCGCCTACTCCAGGGAAAACCAGTTTTTCGGCAGACAATATATCTTCGGCCGTCTCGACGACCTTTACCTTCTCGCCCAAGCTCTCGATGGCGTTGATGACGCTCCTCACATTTCCAGCACCGTAATCCAGAAAAGCTATCATTTTCTATCCTGTCTACTCCTCAAGAGAAAGATCGAGCCCTGGAGTTTCTTATAACACCATGGCAAGAAAGACAAGCCTCAGCCTTGCCAGGAGTTTCCCCAAAGATATTCTAGTGACGTGGCCACGGGGAACCTACTCCACAACGCGCATTATTCGCGCCATTTATTGGCAGAGTACCTGTTCAGTAAGTACCAAATCTTCATGCAGGCCCTGTCAAAGGGGAGATACGTGAAGATAGGTTGCTCAGATGCTCGTTGTTTCGCAGCTTCCCCTTTTGGCCTTCACTTACCCACTAAAGGTAAAGTGGCTCTAGAACACACGTTATAAAAATCATCCACTCATTTTTGGGGAAACTACTGTCAGTATGGCTCCATTATCTTGCTAAGTTCATCTCGACAGGTTTTGGCAAAGTCCTCGGGATAGTGGTTGTTTATCCAGCGCTGCTGAAATTCACTAAAGCCCCCGGGAGACTGGGGATGCCTGGGAAAAAAACAATAGAGAAGACGCTGGTCCTTATCCGAATTGTCCAACCTCTTTGATATTTCGAAAGCATTGAATATCTCTACACCCAAGTTCTCCAATATTTTCATAGTGAGCAGGATGGCACGGTCCAGGGAATGACGCACGCCCGTAGGGGCTTCCACAATGTTGCCGCACTCGACCTTGGAGATAATCTGGATTTCTCCTTGAGCACGCTGGGCTTTGGGCACAAAGACCACAACGTTTTCATCCTGATAAATGGTGAGATCATTTGCTTTGTCTGTATGGCCGTCCAACCTCTTGTTGCTTTGAATCGCCCGAAGGTATGTTTTAAAAAATCCTTGACCTGTCTTTTCCTGATACGCCTTGGTGAATTGAGCTATCCTGTCACCCTGGGCATAGGTGGGTATGGAGTAAGAACTTGTCTCGTTTTCACCGCCGACATACACAGGCATATCAGTCCGCACCAGGGCAAACTGTTGGTGTATCTGCTGATGTGAACCACCGAGTCTATAGCCCGAAGTGGACAGATCAAAGCCGTAATTTTGTCCCCAAAGAACTGTATTAAATGGCAACTCACCTCCTAACTTGTTGCGCTGCTCTATCTCTCTGAGAAGAGATAATCGCAGGGTTTCTAAATCATCTCCTCCAAGGGTTTTCCTTGCAGTGGGTGCAGATAACCCGAGCTCCCCTGCAAGCTGAACATATATTCGCTGATAATAAAGATGGCGAAGACCAGAAACATCCATTGAGGTGAGTGAGCTGATCC
>JASFKF010000416.1:0-3194 GCA_050118775.1 Syntrophobacterales bacterium | reverse complement strand
TAACCTCCTCCCAAATTTCCCAATTCTCGCTAAGTTCTCCAACGTCACCAAGCACTTTTAGACCATAGGTTACCGCGTCGTCCTCCGTGCGGATCAACCGGTCAATGAAACTCTGATCTGGAGAACGGGAGACTTTTAAGCCTAGCTCATTCAAAAGGTAGTGAATTGCATCGGTCAGGAGCAGCACGTTCTTGCTCTTGAGCAGGCAGTCGACTGGCTTGAAGCTTGTCTTTCCTTCAATCCCCTTTCTCGCTCTTAGCCTTTCGTCTTTTTTCTTCTTCTCCCTTTTGGTGACAGCCGTTTCTACTTTCCCCACTAAAAACATGGCAACAAGGCAGGTAAGAGGGATGATCATACGCTGGTTGCCACTGTATTTTAGAACAGAGTAAATGGAGAAAATAGCCAGCAAGAGCTGGAAAAGGAGCAAAGTTTTCTGTTTCATATCAGTCTCCTGGCCTGGTAATTCGCCTTGTTAACTATGCAATTACAGTGCCAGATTCCTGAAGAAGGCCGAACATGCTGGGGTGAAAGGGTCTACGCAGGGGGAAGACAGTAGATGGTCGTTGGCCATCTTCTATCTGGAATATAGGTATTAAGATTGGATGTTATTGAGGGTTGTCTGGTTTGGGGGCAGAGAATTAGACAATCAGCAAGCTTAATCCTTGGGGACAGCTTTCTTCTTGGACTCCTCCGCAGGCGGCAATAGACCTTTAGCTCGCAGTTTTAATCTCTTCTTTCGTCGTCTTCGCCGTCTGTCTAGCTCTCTTTTTCGTTCGCTCTTCTTGTGTTTCGCCATACGACTGCTCCAGATAATATAAATGACCTCGGAAAACGAGCTTATTTTTTATAGAAAAAGTAGAGAGGAGTCAAGCCATTCCAACGACAAACTGAGAATAAGTATTGAATTGGGCACATTCGTATAAAAAATTTAAGGCAGCCAAGGGGAGAGAGAATAACTATAAAATTTTTCCTTGACAAAGGTTACCACAGTTTTTTAAAGTCTCTCGACAAGGAATAGTTATGAAGGAAAGCCTAAATAGACAGAATAAGCTCATCAACTGGTACTGGTGGTGGTCCGTCTGTGGAGGAGTTTATCCGCTGCCAGGTGACTAGAAGCCAATAGAACTTGAAAGCCGTGGGTAAACTCCTTGCCCACGGCTTTTTATTTTTGTTAAAGGCCGTGGGAGCTGAAATTCCTCACGGCTTTTTTTCTTTTGACCCGAAGCTGAAGATGAAATGGAGGTTACCGTGTACCACCCGAGTAAAGACGAATTCCTCAGTTTGGCTCAGCAAGGGAATATTATTCCTGTTTTTCGAGAGGTCACCGCAGATACCGAGACACCTATAAGTCTATTTAAAAAGGTTGCTAAAGGGCCGGAATCATTTTTGTTGGAAAGTGTCGAAGGAGGAGAACGCTGGGGTCGCTACAGCTTCATCGGTCACCGCCCCAGGCTGTTGGTTAGGGCTCGTGGTGATGACATCGAACTAACCCGAAATGGCAAGCAGTGCGGCAAATTCAAAGCATCGCCACTCGATTACCTGAAGAATCTTATGCAAACCTTCCAGGCTGTATCGGTGGATGGGCTGCCCAGGTTTTTTGGTGGCTTGGTTGGTTACTTGAGCTACGACGTTGTACGTTTCATTGAATACCTGCCTACCTCTAAGCCAGATGAAGTTGGCATGCCGGATGCGGCTTTCATGATGCCTGAGCAAGTGATGATCTACGACAACTTGACACAGACTATTAAGGTGGTGGCAAACATCTATGTACCCGAATACATCAACCATGCTGCCGCCTATGATCAGGCCGTTGCTCAAATTGAGGAGACTCTCGGATTGCTCGCTGAGCCTGTGGAGCCTTCGAAGCCAACAGGAAAGTCCAGGCAGGAGCTGGTGCTGAGAGCGAACATGGAGCGGGATCGGTTCGAAGGAATGGTAAAGAGGGCCAAGCAATACATTCAAGACGGCGAGGCCATCCAGGTAGTGCTCAGTCAGCGTTTTGACACGGATCTGGTTTCTGAACCATTTGATATCTATCGCGCACTCAGGCGGATAAATCCATCACCTTATATGTATTACCTGGATTTTGACGGAGATGTAGTTATTGGTGCCTCACCCGAGGTCTTGGTGCGGTTGGAAAACGGAAGAGTGGCTCTGAGGCCCATCGCTGGGACTCGACCCAGGGGAAAAAATAGTAGTGAGGATCGACGGCTGGAGGAAGAATTACTATCTGACCCAAAGGAAAGGGCTGAGCACGTTATGCTAGTAGATTTGGGTCGCAACGATGTAGGTCGAGTGGCGACTGTTGGCACAGTGGAGGTGACTGACCTGATGGTGGTAGAGCGCTACTCCCATGTGATGCACTTGGTTTCTCATGTGGAAGGGGATTTAGCGGTTGGTCTAGACATGTTTGATGTCCTTCGCGCTTCTTTTCCAGCTGGTACCGTCTCTGGTGCTCCCAAGGTTCGGGCAATGGAAATTATAGATGAACTGGAGCCCAGCCGCCGGGGACTGTACGCCGGGGCAGTGGGATATTTTTCCTTTTCCGGCAATATGGACTTTTGCATTACTATACGAACAATGCTGGTGCGCAATGGTCGGATTTACCTTCAGGTGGGGGCAGGAATCGTGGCCGACTCAGTTCCACAGTCTGAGTATGAAGAGACGGTGGCCAAAGGTGAAGCGCTGGTTAGAGCTCTGGAGATGGCTAATAATGGCTTGGTGTAATGATGATTTCGGATTTTGGATTTCGGATTGAGGCAGGTATTAATAGGCAAATTTCAAGATTCTTTAACCTACAATCCAAAATCTAATATCTGCAATTGCTTAGGGAGGACTTACAGGTGATACTGATGATTGATAATTACGACTCATTTACTTACAACCTGGTCCAGTATCTGGGGGTGTTGGGGTCTGAAGTTGTAGTACGGCGGAATGACAAGATCACCCTGGATGAAATCGAAAAGATGAGGCCAGAGCGAATTGTGGTCTCCCCTGGCCCAGGTGTTCCTCAGTCGGCGGGAATGACAGTAGCAATAATCGAGCGATTTCATCGAAATATGCCCATTCTCGGCGTCTGTTTAGGACACCAGGCCATTGGGGCATCTTTTGGGGGCCGAGTGGTACACGCCGGCCAACTTATGCATGGGAAAACCTCAGAAATCTCCCATGACGGCAAATCCATTTTTCATGAC